>CAZOEM010000594.1:0-2271 GCA_964578735.1 uncultured Halobacteria archaeon
CTACCTGCTACATTATTATGCCCCGCAGGGTGAAAAGGAGCGAATGAACGAGATACTCAAGCATTTTTTGGGAGATGAGAAAGGGGTAGACCATATCGCAGTAGCTTTAGACATTTTTAGATCATACGGCATGACAGAGGAGACATCGGAATTAAGTCGAAAGGCATATAAAAAACTGAAAATTCAGAGGAAATCATGTCGTGGGGTATTGACGAACTAAATCAAAGAGCTATTTTTTGTTTGCTACAGAGTTTATCAGGTATTTGCATATTAAGAAGTCATTAGGATGGGGTTTGAAAGCACATGAGTTTTTCTTTTCGTTTATTTTTCGATTTTGATGCGTATCACGGATTTTTGACGAAAATTTTGCTTGATTTCAATTATACAAATTTCTTTTCTCATGTTTACCAGTCTTTTTTCTTTAAATTTGTGGATAGAGCCATTATATAGAATATTTTCGAAGGAAAAGGAACAGAAAAGCTTTTTTCGCTGACGTATCGTGGGATGGTATTGGAGGGGGAAGTTGCTGAAGCGGCGGAAGAAATCATTTGTGAAACTTGTAAAGAATTCGATTTAGAAAAAGTTGGACCAAAAATGCTTCGCTGCTTCGCAATCCGTGGGGCATGGCGGGGAAGTGTTAGAGTGCTATATATCGGGACAGGAGGATTACGAGAAGATATATACTGTGGCAGGGAGAGCGGAGAAGGGAGAGAGGGAAGCTTTATAGTTATGATGAAGCATGGACTATGACGGTAGTTGCGATTGATAAGGCGAAGGTAAAGACTCACAAAACAGGGTATATAACGCTTCATACCACATTTTTAAGGGGGTGATGGTTACATCTCAAAAATGAAATGGCTGGAAAAATCGAAAAGCTTTTATATATCTATGTCATACGTGTAATATAGTGTAGTTTGAGTCATTGGCACTCGTGCTTATGTGCAGGCCTTGTACTTAAGTATGTGGTATAGTAACTTATTATAGATCAGCTAAACTATATATGTCCAAGAAGAGTAGTATAGAATAATGGCGAGATGCTGGACTTGCGGAACAAAATGCGAACAAACCATCGGTGATCTGTATAATTTGTGAATCTTGTGAAGATATTTCAAATCACATTCGTTCTTTGCAAGGGGATATAAAATACGCTTCGGATAGAGTATCAGGAAAATTTGATGATTTGATTCATGAGCAAAGGCAAGGTTTTAACGTGCTATCCAGTAGTATTCAGGAAATAGCGACCATACTAAAAATCCCAAGTGAAACACAAGCTGAAGAATGGCGTTTAATGGCTGAAGAACTTAGGCGAAGAGAAGTTTATGATGAGTCCATCGAGTTATTCTTAAAGGCTTTGAACGCCAATCGGTTAGATTATCAAATTTACATTGGCTTGGCAGAGACTTATCTACGTATTAGGCAATTTGACAACGCTAAGACATATTTTGAAAATAGCTTGCCTCATGCACCTTCAAGTAGTATTTTCACATATAAGAGCTATTCTCTTCGTTTTATTGGTCATATATATTATTGTAGGGCAGATTATGATAAAGCAATCGAATCGTTGGGTAAAGCAATCGAACTATCTCCTAGCTATACAAAGGCACACTACGATTTGGCACAGTATTATGCGGTTACAGGCGATGCAGAGAGGGCAATTCCCTTTTTACAGAAAGTTATTGAAAAAGATAGCCTATATTTTAACCTTGCAGAAAGAGAGCAAAACTTTAATCCAATTAAAGATGCTATTTTACAGCTTCTGGGAGATATAAAGCGGGACGCTTATGAAAAAAACACAAAAAGCCATCTCGAATGTTGAAGATGCTTTGACTGATGCTGAAGATTCACAGGCAAAAGTTTACGCATTAGAAGAATATGGCGCAGCAAAGGCAAAGCTTGTTCTCGCTAGGGATAAATTTGATTTTGGTGTATATAACGCTATTTTAAAAGCAAAGCCGATAGCAACGGAAGCTTATGAACTTGCGATTAGGGCTAAAGATGTTGCTTTAGATGTTCGAGAGAAAGTAAAAGAAATAGAAGAAGAGAGAAAAACGAAAAAAGTGAAACTAGAGGGCACACTCAGAAAAGAATTAAATGAAGTTTATCTTACCATTATTTTTTCTTTTTTCGGTCTATTTTTTATTATTATAGGTATTATCAAGTGGAATTTTGGTTTTTATTTATGGGGTGCAGTTTTTAGCGGCATAAGTGGCATCATAGACGTGTCTTTTTCTATTTCAATAGATGGGGAACCCGATATTGGGAATGCTTTTA
>CAZOEM010000595.1:0-2270 GCA_964578735.1 uncultured Halobacteria archaeon
AATCCGCCAGTTTTATCTTAGATGGGTCTGTGGTGAATTCTATGTTGTCTTTGTTGCTATTGTTGTTACCTAAATTTCTCGTCTTTTCTTCGTCTATGTCGAATCCTATCACTTTTAGGTGCTTGGAGAAAGCCTCAGCTAAGGGCAGTCCAACATAGCCTAATCCAACGATGCAGACGGTTTTATCTTTCATGTGTGACATATCTCGTGATGCGTGATCGGTAATGCGTAATCGGTAATCGGTAATCCGTGATCCGTAACGACGTAATCCGTGATAGGTAACATATACTTCCTCATTTTTATACTCGTCACCCTTTACCCTTTACCCATTACCCTTCACTCTTTACCCTTTACCTATTACCCTTCACTCGTCACCCTTTACCCATTACCCTTCACTCGTCACCCATCACCCTTTACCATTTACCCATTTTTGCCTCTTAAGTGCTTTATCAGCCCGAGCAGCATTTTTCTTATCCGCACAATGCTTCCGTTTATCTCCTCATTCTTGAGGAATCCCAATTCTTTTGATAACAGCAGTTGCGTTTCTAATTCAGCAAGAGAGCCTAAAGATATATAAAGGAATTGAATGAATTCCTTATTTGAATTTCTCGCGTCAGGCACCTTCGGCTATATTACTTGGAATTGATACTGCTGCCCGTCTTATTTGAGACACTAAGCTAAGCCATAAGTTTCTTCTTTTGGGAAATCTCAAAAAGTATTTGGTATTTCCCTACCCTGATTCTATACCTATTTTCTTCATCAGTCAACTTCTTCACACCCCTTGGAAAGGGGTCATTTATCAATCTTTGGATGTTTCTATCAATTCTAAGATAAAATACGTCCTATCATCAAGAGCATCGAGATATTTATTTGCACTCCTCTTGATTCCAGATACTCAGCTTCTATTCACTGAATGGATTATAAATCTCCAAGACTTTGATGTGTTTAAAATCGTTATCATTTCCTGTTACGAGGATTAAATTATTATTCAAGGCTGTTGCGGCAATTACAGCGTCAGGCAGTTTTATTTTAGATTGTCTTCTTATATCTATCGTTAAATCCACTATTTCATCAGTCGTAGAAATCACATTTGCAAAACCAATCAATTCCTGTGCCTTCTCAAATCCTACTTCCGTAAGCTTTTCCCACCCTAAAAACTCAATCTTTGTAAGAATAGAGATATTAAAAGAAGTTCTAAAAATCTCTCCTATTTTGTTTACCTCCTTCTTTGGTATTGTATCAGCGAAAAGGTAAATGAGGATGTTCGTATCTAACAGATATTCCTTCATACTCTTACCCATTCCTCTCTTAAATTTCTAATCTCCTCTTCGATATCAACCCTTAGGTTCTTATAAATCCCTCTGTATTTTGAAGGATTGAAAACTTCTCCCTTCTCCATTTTTTCCACCTCCTCTATCTTGAACCCCTTTTCATTCCACAGCTCGAGAGGGATTATAACGCCTGTTTTCTTGCCTCTCACATCATACACATACTGTACTCCCATATTTTCTACCTCCTTTTGTTTGACTTTATAATCTTCCCTATTAAATTTACAACCTCCTATAATAAAATCCATTCTTTCGAGCACCCTCCCCATCGAACATCCCCCTCATCCAAACGGTCACAAATCAGAATCGAGACCCATTCACGGCTTCCATGATATTCAAAACTCCGCACTCTTATCTTCTTTTTGCTTCTTTACTAAAGCTTTTAAAACTTTTCAACTTTTTTAACCTTCAACATCGTAAAAATGTTATCGCTGAAATGTTCCACTGCTATATGATATGCGAACCCATCATCCAATTTCCAACTAAACTAAAAACATGAGCTTTGAAGATGTTACATTTTATCTGATTATAAAGGGTGTTTTTCCTTGCGGGATGGCAAAAGGCAAATGGCTAAGGGCAAAAGGTTTTCGCCCGTGCAGCTATCAATTTTGAAAGCATACTTGATATTTCTATACACTCCTTCTCTATCTCCATAAAAGTTTCTTTCTGGATATATCCTATTTCAAAAGCAATAGTTGCCTGTGTCAATACTTCAGCAGATGACCCATAAATTTAGCAATGCAAAAGTACCGAACAGCCTCTTTATCTGTTTCTCTCTCATCGCCTTCTCCAATGTCTTTTATGTGGTAATCTAAATGTTCATTCTGGTCAGCTTTACGTTTTTCTATGAAATATTTTGTTCATTTCGTAATGCTGCCCTCCTGTGTGAATAATACTCCCGTCAAATTAATCCTGAGAATGAAATTTTTTGAATAGACTTAA
>CAZOEM010000596.1:0-2268 GCA_964578735.1 uncultured Halobacteria archaeon
ATTTAGGCGATTTTTATATCATAATACTGTACCATTTTTGTTCCTCAACTGTTTGTCTGTCTAATAATCTCTATCTGTTCAAGCTAAAAGAAGAGAAGCCTTTGTATCTCACGATAAACCCAAAACAAAAATAGGATCAATTCAGGGTGGTGTTATGAACCTCTTTTTTATCTCCCCTCTTTATGTCTCGCGATAAGTGGGAACAAAAAAGGGATTAATTTAGTGAGGGGTCATGGACCTCTCTTTCATCACCCTAGATTAGGTCAACAAGATATTGAAGTTTTTCCCCAGCTATTGCCATTACTGAATTAATATACACCCGAGGTGATGATATCCTGCCTGCCATATCAACCGGATAAACATCTTCTGAATCCACACTCAGCACTACCGCCATTGCCTCACCAGAATGATCAACCGAACCTTTTTGACCGTACCATCTATTTCGGCGTACCAAAAGACAGTCACCCTCTTGCTTTGACCCACGCTATCCTCAAACACGATTTCAAATAGTGTTCCTTTACCTATCTCTCGCCGATTTGCCTCTAACGGTACGAGCCCCTACAGCACATGCTTCAGATATACCAGTTATTAAATTAAGTCCATCCCACATAAATGCTTTCGGCAAAGGCATTAATGTTTGAGAAATCGGCGTCTCCCCGTTGTAATTGAATCCGGGACTTTTGTTTCATTTGGCATGTTATCGCCATTACGATCTAACTCCATCGTGTAATTTGTTATAGTTTTGTTCATGTTAACGGTTGCAATTGTGCTTTCCGTGATATGGATATTATGGTAAGACATAGTAGTAATAGAATCGTCTGTTTCTGTTTTGATTGTTAAGTTGAAAGTCTCGTTTTCTAAGCATTGCATTTGCAATTTTGTTAGCGTTGGAACAATATTAGGAGTTACAGCAAGTTTGTACTCTTCACCAGGCTTGTAGAAGATGATGCCTTCGAGGTTCATGTCGCCATAATTACCAATGTAATATGCATCCGGAATCTCACGAACGATTTTACCATTCTCATCCATACCGGTATGTCTACCTTCTGAATCGTATGCATGGAGAACCAAGTTGTTCAAACCTTCCAACCAAACTACACGCTTATTAGAGCTGATTGCAGGTTCTGATGGGGATGGGAATGCACCAGAGCCATTAACATTTATGCATCTGAAACCATATTCGCCTTTCGTAGCGCTTCTCGTCTGGATGAATAGCGGTCTATAACTGCTATCCACGTCCACTGGTTCTCCTTTGGCATTAAATATCTTGTCTTCATGTGTGTGACCTGTGAGAACTAATTGTACACTGTTATTTTTACAATACTCAAGGAATTCCTTTCGGTTTCGCGATATACATGCATCATTGCCTCCTGGCGCAGGTGGATTTTCTTTCCATGTTATGTCCGTGTCATTATTGTCGTTGATTGCTGGATGATGCATGAAAATTATCTTTGGTATATTTGCATTCTGAATATTAAGCTCGGCTAATTGCTCATTGGATAAACCAGTACCTTCTGGACTCCAATCTGGCTCAGAGCTTAGATTCCCTCCAGGCAACGGCTGTGTTATATCCAGTTCACTAAAATCTTTTCCTGAATCAAAACCGACGAAGAGATAGCCGCCATAGACATAGGTATAATTATCCGGCTCAATTAGATATCCGCCGATTGGACCATTTAACCGGATACAATCGTGATAGTTTTTGAGGTTGTCATCACCACCAGTAAGTCTTGTGCGTCTATCATGATTGCCGGGTATATGATAAAATCCGATGGATGAGTCGAGATTGGTTAATACATCCCAAAACTTGTAGAAGAAATCAGGTTTATTCCATTCCACTAGATCGCCTGTAATCAATACAAACTTCGGTTTAGGGGTTAGTGCGTTTGTTCTGTTTATCACCTCAGTAAATCGTTCTACGGATTCTTTTGTAGTTTTTAAATAAACATTCCAGTCTTCAATCTCAAGGCTAGCGCCAATATGCACATCTGTAATGTGGACAAAAGTAAATGGCTCGATTATGGGCATAACACTTTCAACAAGATATTGGGGCTCTTCACCTGCCGTCACCATCACCGAAGTATTATACACCTGCGACGAGGTCATTTCCCCATCTATATCCACTAGATAAACCTCCTTTGAATCCACACTCAGCACCACCGCCATTTCTTCATCCGAATAATCCACCGAATCTTTTATGCCCGTGCTGTCCATTTCCGTGTACCAAAAGACAGTCACCTTCTTGCTTTTATCCTCCGGATTCTCAAA
>CAZOEM010000597.1:0-2255 GCA_964578735.1 uncultured Halobacteria archaeon
TATGTTACCTATCACGGATTACGCATTACTGATCACCGATCACGGATTACCGATCACGCATCACGCATCATCCAAAAGAACGAACTGGAATAATATGAATGCAATGCCAAGGGTAATCCCTATGTGTCCAAATATGAACATGATTCATATATTGTCGCTGCGTGATAAAAATTACCAGAGATATTTTATAGAGTAAGTTTTAGGGAGAAAATCATAATCTTTAAATGTTGTATTGAAGAATAAAATTGTAGGAATAGATAAAAGGGGTAAAGATGCTGAAGATAAAAGAAGAGGATTTGCAGTATATCTATCAAAAGAACGAGAAAAAAGGTGTAATTATGGATATTCAAACATTCGAAGCGTTAATGGAGATGCTGGAAGATTACGAAGATAGATAAAATCGTAAAGAGGGGAGTGATATGGAAGAAGTAGAAATTATTAAAATGGTTCCGCATGTGGTTAGGTCAATGCAAAGAAGGATTTGGATAGATTACGATCTTTCCATTTCGTGAGTGAGTCGCTATCGCAAAAGAATGTTGAAGTTCCACAGACCAAAAATGATGTCGGAGTGGTTTTTAATGAATTTTCAGAGGATGACAGGGAGGAACTTTTCTCTTACTTTGAGTAGGCTTTTGATAATGAGCCTGACGTATAAGGAGAACGTGCCGGATACGAAGTTATGAATGCCCATGCCAAAGCTAATATTTACCCATTACGGATCACCTATCACCCCCGAAGGGGATTTTACCATTTAGCAGCACAAAGTTTCGTAGGTGCAAGTTTTGAACAGCCTATTGGCACTGGAGAGGTAACGGGTTTAGGTATAACGAGGATTTTAGAAGAGAGGATAGGGAGAAGGAAAAACGGGAAACAGAATTTGACGAGTTTTTTTCGCCAGAAACGGGTTACGAAGTGCTGGATAAAAGGATAGCATTTACTACCTTTCAAGCGGATTTATAACGTTCAGCCAGGGAATATTTTTGAAATCACCATCTTCCGTATAAATGCTGAATATCTTATCAATTAAACAAATCTCATCGCTCGTGCAACTCATCTCTCGTCTCATACAACTTCCTTCCAAAGCTAAATCCCTTCTCCAATAGTTTTAGCTCTCTTTCCGCGATTTCCTTTTGCCTCTTCTCATCTATCCATCTTTGCATCGCTTCCGTAATTGCCTTCCCCAGATATCCCTTTTCGCTTCCATGAGCAATACTAGCGACCCTTCTGAATTCTTTTTCTACTCCATCCTTAACATTTACAGTGATTGTTCCCATGCTTTATATTTAGATTCGATATGTATTTAAATGTTTAGTGCTTGTAATTGTGCCGCTGAATACTACACTGCTATTGTATTCTTTACGCTCTATCCCAATTTACTATATCTTAAGTCAGGAATTCCCGAAAACTTGAATGTAAAAGTAGATGGTGTGATTGTGGCACTGGAGCATGATGAATTCAAGAAGAAGAAGCTGGAAGATTTAATAGGAAAGATGAATAGTAAACCTGTGTTAATTGATGTTCGGGGACTGTTTGATGAAGAAGAAGCTAAAAAGGATTTTATTACAAAACATTGTAAGGTGATATAACATGAAAATCTCAATCATCCTCGGAACACGCTCGGAGATAATAAAGATGCCCCCCGTAATAAGGGTATTGGAGAACCAAGAATATGGGGCAGTTTAAGATGAAGTTAAATGCACTCAAAAACTTCCCAAACGACCTCGCACTTGTAATTTTCCTCACCCTTTTATGCTTACCTTTTGTTCCAATCCCACCCCTAAACGAAATTTCGCAATAAGAATTATCCTTGGTCTTCCTTTGGTCCCCTTTCTACCCGGCTACGCATTAATCGCCGCCTTATTCATACGGAAAGATGACCTGGATGGGATTGAACGAATAGCACTCAGCTTTGGACTGAGCATTGTAATTACACCATTATTAGGCTTGGCATTGAACTACACGCCATTTGGAATACGACTAACGCCGATACTTATCGTTCTGTCAGTATTCACGGTTTCACTTGCCTTAGGTGCGTATGTAAGAAGAAGCATGATTCTAGAAGAAGATAGATTTGTGGTTGCATTTGGTTTCGCAAACAATGATTTATATAAAGTAGAAGACTACAAATATAAATAGCTGGCGATAAAAATGGCAGAAATATTTGCATTACCTACGATTATTGAAAATGAAATAAGAGCTTTGATCAAATACGGATATTATGGCAGCGTTGACGAGGCTGTAAAAGATGCGTTTAG
>CAZOEM010000598.1:0-2251 GCA_964578735.1 uncultured Halobacteria archaeon
TGTTAGAAAGGGCAAATCCCGATTTCGTCGAGGTGAAGGCATACATGCACATCGGGTATTCAAGAAAGCGATTGACCAGGGACGTTATGCCCACACATACAGAAGTGAAAGAATTTGCAGGTGAAATTGCAGAGCAACTGACTGCCTCTGGATATAACTATAAGATTGTAGATGAATCGGAGATAAGTCGGGTGGTTCTTATATCAAACCTTTCTTCAGAAGTGAAGCCATTACCAAAGCTATGAAGTCTTCTTTTCTTTATTTTCTCAAACTTTACTTATTTCGTTATTTTCATGATGGTGGAGTCATAATCTCAAAAATGAGAGCGCGAAAAAAATCGAAAAGCTTTTATATGGCCTGTTATAAATAGATAATATAAAGGGATAGGTGATGCATGCATCATGTTTAGTTTCCGGCTCAGTACTCAAGTGCTGGGCATGCAAGCTATTTTGGCGGTGTGAATAAACCACAGTTTAAAAAATCCGAGATACTCGGAGATTTACCCTTTTGGTACTGTGGTAAGAGCATCAAAAATAAAAAAGAAAAGGAGGTGATAAAATGGCTTTGGCACACGCTATGTGGGTTCATGGACATAACATGCAGATAGAACACCCAGACCGACTTCAATCGGTTTGGCGTGCCGGCATGTACATTCGAGTGGAAGGAAAACCGGGCTTGAGTAACTGGTTTCACTTTGCGATTCCAACGCCAGTGATCGTCAACGGCAATCGCCTACGAGCTGACTCAGTCATGGTTTGATTCAGGACGGGCTCATGGGACGCCTTTGTTAAGGCAATACATATCTACGACGGTGAAAAAAAGATCGCTTCGCACGATAATCTCGGTCTATCACCCAATAAGTGGGAATGGCCACGATTTGACGTGCCCCGCAATCCTGAGATACGATGGGGAGTTGGGATCTCAATCGGCGTTGAATTTGGTGTTGAGATGATGTCCCACCGTATGGAGTTCAGCTCTGCTGGCTGCGACTTTCTACCATAAAACAGGTTCATGGGATGAGTTCCCCTAACAAAGAAACCACAGTTTAAAACATCCTTGACCTTTTTATTTTTATACCTTAACTTCGTCAAATCATAGGGTGCATATATTATCTAACTACCCTATAAAGTCTGATATTAGCATTTAACAAAAGGATAAAACCAAAAAGGTTTTTATTAGTATGTTCCCTATTCCTCTATATGAGGAACATAGAAGAGTGGGCGAGAAAGTGGTTAGAGAATCAACGACACGAGGGTAAAAAGTGCCTCGAAATTAAGACGCAGGGCTCAAATTACTATGTCTATCATTCAACCAATCGTTATGATAGAGCTATAAAAAAGGGGCGCAAGGTATCGAAATACCTCGGAAAACTTGATAAAGAGAAGGGTTTTATACCAAAGGGACAAAATAAACGAGCGGTCGCCAGTCCGCGGAATATCACCGAGTATGGGAATTCAATGCTGCTACACGAAATGATGAAGGACATCAAACCTCGTATTTGTATAGCCAACTAAAAAACCACGAGATTTCACAAGATTAACACAAGAACTTGGGATTAATATTTATGGTGTAAAGTAATTAATAGTGTACCAAAACTATGTCAATATTATTCTTTTTCTCGTGAAAATCTGTGTAATCGGGTGGCTCTATAAAAAGGAGCTAAACAAATACCAAACCTCTATTAAAAGAGGGTTTCCCCGAACATTGGGAGGATATCTGCGCTCTTGCTATGGTGGGTGTTTCTGGTAATGTTCCATTAAAACGGGCGGAAGATGCGTGGGAGAAACTCTACAATGCCAAAGATATCCATCCAAGTCTAAACCAAAAGAATCTCACCCGTATGTTGCGTGAAGTGGGTGTAAATCGTGCTGGACAGAATATCATATTCAAGAAACTTGCAGATATGAGCAATCAACTTGTTTATGACTTGAGTTCCATGTTCTCACGTTCTATGAGCATAAATCAGGCTGAGAAGGGATATAATAAGAATAAGATACAGGTACCCCAGATAAATCTCGCTCTACTGTGTAGCGCGGACACAGGCTTGCCCACAATGATTCGCTCTCTTCCTGGCAGTGTGAAGGACATAAAAACGCTCTATTACTCGATAAATGAACTCGATATAGAAGGAAAGGTCCTCATCCTTGACAGGGGGTTCTTCTCTGACGGCACAATAAAGTTTTTAGGCGGTAAGAACACCAAAATCCAGGGTAGTTTCTTATAACACAGTAAATTATCGTTTTCTATTTAC
>CAZOEM010000599.1:0-2248 GCA_964578735.1 uncultured Halobacteria archaeon
TGGGAAGAGAAGGTTGATCTCACTCCCTGCAATGGGGCAACGCCATCGGAGAGCCATATGTGGGAAATCCGTACGTACGGTTCGATGAGGGGACGGAGGTCGTAAGACTGCCCCCTACTCTATTCTACTGGACGGGGCTTTTCTACGATATACTGAACCTAACCAAAGATATTTAAATATACAGAACTTAAGATTATTTATGCGTACGGTAGCGACAAGTGATGAAGTGATAAATGTCTCGAAGACTAGAAAACAAATAGCAGAAGAATTCGCAAAAGAAGTTACAAAGAGGTTTGGAGATGAGATAGAAAATATAATCCTATTTGGCTCTGTTGCACGAGGAGAAGACGATGCAGAGAGTGATGTAGATGTTTTAATTATTTGGTATGGGGACAAAGTGAAGGGCTGGGACGAGTTAGAAGAGGTGGCTTTTGATTTTTTTATTAGATATAATGCGCTAATTTCAATAAAACTCATTTCTCCCGCGGAATATAGATATATGGAAGATTTTTTATTTATGAAGGATGTTCAGAAGGAGGGTGTGGTCATTGGATGAGGTGGATTTCTGTTTGGATGAAGCTGAAAGACGAATAGAAGCCTCGAAAATACTTTTAAATGAAGGATATTACAAAGATGCTGTTAGTAGAGCTTATTATTCGATGTACTATGCCTCAAAGGCATTACTTTCAATGAAAAGGATTCAAACAAAGACTCATAGAGGTTTGATATCAAAAATCAGAGAATTGGCGATAGAAGGAGTGATTGAGGTAGAATACGGTAAATATTTAACAAAAGCGGAGGATAAGAGGGAGATTGCCGATTATGGTATGTATAAAGAATTTTCGATGGAAGAAGTAAGAACATTGATTGAAGATGCTGAAAGGTTTTTAGTGAGGATTAAGAGGGCAACAAAGAGGGATAATGTGTGAAAGCCAGCGGGGATGCCCCGCAATTCATTGCGGGTGTGGAGAGGTTGGGGCTTGAATCGGAGTGGTTAAAAAAATTAGGGGTGATATGGAAAAATGAAAGGAGAGGACAGGGGTATTGAGGAAATTAGATTAGAGATCCATGGTGGTTTTCCGCATGTTCCAGGGCCCATCACACGGTCAGCATATAAGACGTTCAATCAGACAGTTGTCTCTGCCGACATCTTAGATGTTGATAAACAGCATTGTGTGTCAGAACCGACACTAAAAATAAGCGGCAATACTATAATCATGACTGCCACGTTTCAGGCCCAATGGAATGTTCGCTACTATGCAGGGATTAAAGTTTTGGTAACCCTTGGAAGTCGTGGTGAAGAGGGTAAGCCCGAAATTGACACGCGAGAGGTAACTTTTACAATGGGGGGAGACGATCCTACCAATATTCCGAACCAGATAAAGGAAATAGATGGTAAGGTCATAGATTGTTACCTTTTGGATGTAGAAGGTCACAAGGGAGCTGAGTTTTCAGTCAAGGAGATAGACAATCGGGCAGTCGAATGTTTTGGTGGTTTTGTGGCTGATCCAGACAGTAAAGAGCCGCTGGAGGCTAAGGTAAAAGCCTTGGTTGTTGTAGAGAAGTCCTGACATTCTATCATTTTTAAATAAAGGTGTACATAAAAAATGAAAAAAACCACGGTTTAAAAAACTCGAGGTGTACGGGGGTTTGCCCATTAAAAAGGGTACTGCTGTAAGTGCATCAAAAATAAAATAGGAGGTGATATAAAAAAATGGAAGAAAAAGAAGAAGAAGTAAGAGGTAAACCGATTGGGTATTGCTATCAAAAAAAAGATTGCACCGGCACCAAATGCTCAAATTCTAAAGTAGAGGAAAAAGTTTGCAAGGATTTGGGTTATTGCAAGAGTTGGAAAAACAGCGAGACTGAGAAGTGCGTTAATTTCTGAATTTGATGTGATCTATGGTAGATTAGAAGGAGAAATGAAAAATGGGAAACGAAATGAACGTATTGGCGGAAGAAGAAATAAAACAACTTGTAGAAGGATATAAAGAGAGAAAAGAAGGAGAGCGTCCAATCTGGATCCGGATTATTCTCGCAACCGAGGGATTGGGGAGCTTTACAGCGCTGAGCTGCAACACAGCAAATGGATGCAGGTCGATATGGATATCTCCCGGTAGTAGGGTTCCATTGCGAGCTAAACCAGCTTCGGGCCACAAGTTCAGTTATTGGGACTTCAACGGCAACTACATGACACCAAAAACCGATGTAGTTTCCTCCTAAAATGTTATCATGATGCATTTACACG
>CAZOEM010000600.1:0-1287 GCA_964578735.1 uncultured Halobacteria archaeon
GAAAAGGGTTTTGTAAGTCTTGCCCCGGGTGTTGATACGCTCTTTAAGTCTTCAGAGGTTTTTCTCTGGGATTGTGTTATGGATAGAAAAGAAAACTTGTATGTTTCATCGGGCAATCTTGGAAATGTTTTCAGGATAGACAAAAACCGTCAGGTCTTTACTGTTTTCACTTCAGACAAAGGTACCGAAATTTATGCACTTGCAATTGACAAACAGAATAATGTTTTTATTGGTGAAAGTCCTTCAGGCATAATCTACAGAGTTTCTCCGAATGGTAAACCGAAAGAGTTTTTTAGCACGGGTGAGAAATATATATGGGATTTGATTTTTGATGAAGCAGGAATGCTTTTTGCAGCAACAGGAGATAGGGGAAAACTATTCCGAATACATCCCGATGGGAAGGGCGAAGTTTATTACGGTTCAAATGAGAATCATATTATGTCGATTTATTTATATAAAAAGAAAATGTATGCAGGAACAGAACCGAGTGGGCTTTTTGTTGAGATTCAAGGTAAGAATAGGGTCGAAGTGCTTTATGACGCAAAGGAAAATGAAGTGCATTCAATAGCAGGGGTTGGAAATCGCATATTTTTTTCCACCATTAGCCAACCTTCGGTGGGACCTTCTGTTTCGTACGGTTCTTTTTTTGGTATTTCGAATGTTCCCTCCGGAACAAAGAAAGCCGATGGCAGTTTACTTTATAGCTATGATATAGAGCGAAAGGTCGTTACACCTCTATGGAAATGTCCGACGCCACCGATATACAGTATTTCAAGGTTTACAGACGAGAGCATTTTGGCCGGGACAGACAATGGGAAGCTGTATAGTTCGGACAGCGAGGGGAATGTAAAACAGATTAATCAGTTCGATGTTTCTCCTGTGCTCAAAACAGCTGAGGTTAAAACAGGCGTGCAGGTTGTTCTCACGGGCAATATTGGAGATGTCTTAAGAATTGGTCCAAGATTCGCACATATTGGTAGGATAACATCAGATGTTTTTGATACAGGTAGAAAATCCATATTTGGAAAGGTTGACTGGAATGTTGATACTCCGCAGGGGACTTCTTTTTCGTTGTTCTTAAGAGTTGGCAATAAGGAGAATCCTGTTGATGAGTGGAGTGATTGGAAGAGGATGAAAAAGGGTGGCAATATTGGGCTTTCTCCATCGCGATTTGTGCAAATAAAGTGTGAACTTGCAACAACAAGTGGTTCAAAATCACCGACTCTGAGAGATGTAACAGTTTCGTATCTTCCCGGTAATAGGAGTCCTTCTCTAAAGAAATTGGTT
>CAZOEM010000600.1:1297-2240 GCA_964578735.1 uncultured Halobacteria archaeon
GCATAAATGCCGGGGGAAACACCAATGGCGGTTTTGGAACAGCAACACCATTAACAGAGAAGCAGAAGAAATATTACAAGAAATTGGGCTTTGAATTACCGACGACTGTTTACTCTCTTGATAAGGGGAAAAGATGTGCATACTGGGAGGCAACTGACCCGGATGGTGATTCGCTGAGTTTTACATTTTCTTACAAGGGCAATAAAGAGAAGGAGTGGAAGGTTCTTAAGAAAGAAATACTTTTGAAATCTTTTATCTGGGATGAAACAGCATTCCCTGACGGCATTTATTCTGTTAAAGTTACTGCAAGTGATGTAATAAGTAATTCAGCAGCGAGAGCACTCGATGCTGAATTGATTTCTGAACCTTTTATTGTTGATAATTCAGCGCCTGAGGTGAATGTTGAATCGACCAAGATAAAGGGAAAGAATATTGAAGTGAATGCAAAAGCAAATGATAGACTTTCTGTAATCAAGTCCTGCTGGTATTCTGTCAATGGAGGAAAATGGAAGGTTGTTCTCCCTGCTGACGGTATATTTGACAGTTTTAATGAAGATTTTCATTTTACCGTAAAAGTGAAAGAAAAAGGCGAGAAAACCATTGTGGTAAAGGTGACAGATTTCTCACTAAATGTCGGAGCAGGGAAAGGTATGGTGAATGTGAGGTAAATGAAAATAGTTGTTGCACCAACGACATTCAAGGGTTCCATCGGTGTTATGGATAGCTGCATTGCAGTTATTCATGGTGTGAGGGATGTGTATCCAGACGCATCAATCATTCAGTTCCCATTATCGGATGGGGGAGATGGTTTCCTTGAGTGTTTGCTTTTTGGGTGTGGAGGGGAATTTGTGGGTCTTGAAGTCAAAGGACCAACAGGAAAACTGAATCAATCACTATGCGGCATTCTCAAGTCAGGAATCGGTGTTGTGGAAATGGCTAAGGG
>CAZOEM010000601.1:0-2234 GCA_964578735.1 uncultured Halobacteria archaeon
TTCAGATACTTCCGTCACACACAAAAGTGTCCCACTTCCATATGAAACTCAACCCCTACTGGACAACAGTGGAAATAGAGAACTTGCAAAAGGTACATTACTTGACATCCTACATCAAACAGGGTTGAGTAAAGATGAACTAATCGAACTTCTTAAATAAAGCCTCTTAACTCCCTGACGGCTGCTTCTACGGGTCTGTCTGATTTCAGAGTAAGACGTAATGTTTTTAGGTGCAAGGGATTGCCTTCTAAAAGATTAATGTTCCACTACCAGCATTATCACGTTTAAAGCCGGTATCCAAATCATAGTATATCAAAATCTCGTTGTCGGGGATATAAACAATTTCTTGCTCTTCATTGATTAGCCCTGTCGCTTTATTTTTTGGGATCGAGATTACATAGTCGTAAAATTGCTTTTTGATTTTCAGGAATTCCTTTTTGCGCTCAAAGGGAGGTAGTTCTTTTATTTCACAATATTTTTTCCATGTTTCTTTTGCTTTATTATTTATCTCAACAAAAACATCGACTTTGTAATAATCTTCTTTTATCAGCGCAAAATCAGAAATTGGCTTTCTTTTTCCATTATTGGGATTTTTATCATAAAAATACAGTTCATAAATTGAGTTCATCAATTTTGTTTCCACCCCTGATTTCGCTTTTGCTATCTCAAAAAAGTCATTTATCAACTCTAAGAAGTCTGATTCCGGGATTTGAGATTCATCTTTAAGTATCCGTCTTACTACATCCAACAGAACTGAATCATAAATTCCTGTAAACGTCTTGTTACCTTCACTAACTAAGTTTAAAAGATACATATCCGATTGTTCTGATCTTTTATTTCGATTACATCTTCCAGCAACTTGGATTATAGAATCCAGTGGCCCCATATCACGATACACGCAATCACAATCAATATCCACTCCCGCCTCGATAAGTTGTGTTGAAACAACGATGATCTTTTGTCCGTTCTTTATCGCTTCTTTTATCTTTTCTATTCTCTTTCTCCTCTCCTTTGGAATTATATTCGTGGATAGATAACACACCTTAAAAGCTAAACTCAACTCTTGAATCCTATCGATTATCGTTTTGTAAAACTTCAACGAAGAACTGATCGTGTTGAAAACGAACAAATATGAGTTTTTAGACCAGTCGTTCAAGCTATTGCAAAATTCGGGTATTTGTTTTTTATCGGAGTCTATCTTCAAACAAACACGATTCAACTCCGCCATATTAAAATAACTTTCATAACCATCAACGAGTTCTTTATATGTGCCCTTTTCAAAGATTAACGGTTTTGTGGCGGTCATCAAGATGATTCTACAATTGAAGTACCTTGTTATAGCCGTTAGAACATCCCCCGTCAACTTCCAATATTCAATAGGTATGTTCTGGACCTCATCTAAGATGATTATTGAATCCACGATATTGTGAAATTTTTTAAGACTGCGATTTTTGTAACCTATCAGAGTGTGGAATAACTGAATAAAGGTCGTTACAATTATTTCGGATTCCCACGACTCAATTAACGCCAGGCTCTCGTCAACATCTTTTTCTTTGTCTATGCTTCCCGTTTTATAGAAGATTTCAGAAAGATAATGGTGCTTTAACAGGTACTCACTCTCTCTCTTTTCAAAATCCTTGATCTGACTTAACACTCCATCAAACACGTTATAATTTTGGTCAATGATGCTTGTAAAAGGCAAAGAATAAATTATACGCGGTTCATTTTCCAATTTGAACGCTTCTTTTAAATTCTTTCTTAGTATTAAGGCAGCGGAGAGGGATGTTAAGGTCTTACCGGTTCCAGTGGGTGCAGTCAATGTAAAAATTCTTTGATCTATATTTTGAGGATGTTCGATATTTTTTAAAACTGACTTTCGTATTTTATTCCTTATATAGTTGATATTGCTTTTGTTCTCTTCTTTAAACTCTGGTAATCCCAAATACTCTTCCACAAGACCTTCTGGCAGTTCTTTGCGTTCAATTTCCCTGATATGTCCTGCATGTTTCTTATCTGAATCTATCAAAACAGAGTAGAGAAGCTGAACAAGAAGATAATAGATTACCTCTTTATTGTCTTCCTTTTTAAAGAAATACAAAGAGTTATCCAATTCTTTAATCAACGGTTCAATGTCAGCAGAAGATTTTACTTCTTTTTTATAGCTCTCCAAATTAGCAAAATTTTTTGGCTCTCTGGTATCTCGCGTGGTACTTAAATATAAATAAAACAAGCAG
>CAZOEM010000602.1:0-2228 GCA_964578735.1 uncultured Halobacteria archaeon
TATTTGATAACAAGTGATGTGTCCCAGTGTCCCACCTTTATTTGAAAGTCAACCGTTAAGCTTCAACTCCTTAAAAATTCGCTTCAACCTCCTCTCGTCAAAACTCAACCCTAAGATACGACAAATAGTAAATGGCTGAAACTCCCATAGCCTCCTTTTACCATTTCCTTTTTCCATACTCATTTGTTACCTGCTCCTCCAGACTATGAAGCTTGATAAAGTGGATACCCCTCAATAAACCACGCACCCAACTCTCGTTTTATCGCTTCAACCCTATCATCTAATTCACCTTCGCTTTCGACTTCTCCAGGGCTATTCTGTAGTAGTCGCGTCAGTTCCTTCATCACCCTTGTTCTTTCCATATCCTCCATCATATACCATTCACTTTTATCAGGTTATCCTGATTGTTAGGATCATTTGGCATTAGGTACATAAATAATGGCCCCTAAAAAGGTTTGATTTTGATAAATAAACCTAAATAAGTTAGGTTTTATCTGAATAACCGATGACCTTTCGCTTATCCGCTTCGCACGGATGCACTCCGGTCTCACAGAACGTTCTGAAATGCGGAAGTCATTAAGGATAATCGGGTGCGGACTTCACAAACCGCACAAAATTCTTTAGCATCTCCACAACGCTTAATTTTTGCCCATACCCTCTAATTCTTCATAGCCCGCCATCGAGAGCATTATATCGTTTCCTATCGTAGACCCTTGAAATACATTTCCTTCATCATCTGTTGCCTTTAGCAATGAGCCGTGTTGTTCAATGGTAACCGTTCCTGTTACTTGTTCAAGGAAATCCGGTATGAAGTTTCCCTCAATATCCTGGCACATGCCTTCACCGGTTTTCACGTATGTCCCCGAAATAGTTAGGTATATAAAGTATAAGATTTGAGGACAATCACAACTTTAAGGGGCGGGATTTCGTCTCGCGGAAAAAAGATAACCTCCGCAATGTCGAAATTACGAAAGTGAATAAATGGGCACCAAAATGTCCAAATTGTGGAAGAAAAATAACATTCGTGTGCTATGAGAAGGGGCCCCCGACAGAAAACGAAGTTTTTGGATGTAAATTAGCTGATTGGAACCATCCAATGCTTAGCCATAGCTAACAATTGATTTGCACCCGAAGGGTGCTTTCTTGTTCAGCGGGTTGTTGATCTCAACCTCAACAATTACTTTTCGTTTAGGCATGTACAATTAAACTGATGGTATTTTTACTCTCGTTCTCTCTTTTTTCGATGGTCGCGAAAAAAACAAAAGGTTTATAAACTCCAAAAATTCAGGTCAATACGTGCAAAATAGTATGTACATCGGGAAAAATCATAATCATCTTAAACTAAAAAATAGGGGGCAAATATGGTCGACTTTGCTCTCTCCCTAGAGTTCATCACGGGTGCGATTATCTCTATCATTGTAATTTCAAATCCGCTTTCAACCTCAGCGATATTCATTGCACTTACCGAAAAAATGACGCCTAAACAAAAACAGGAAATCGTTAAAAAGGCATTAAAATACTCAGTGGGGATACTGGTGTTCTTTTCGATGACGGGGTTATTACTTTTCCATCTTTTCGGATTCTCGATTGGTGCGTTTAGAATCGCGGGCGGTGTGCTCCTATTCACAACCGCAGTGACTATGCTCAATCCCCAAACAAGCCAGGAAGAAGCAGGAGATGCCGCCGATAACATCGCGCTTATACCGCTATCAATTCCATTTATCGCTGGTCCTGGCACCATCGTAACCGTTGTGGTACTCATGTCTGAAGCTCAGAGCATACTAAAGTCTCAAGACGTTGTCATGGGTATATCGTGTATCCTGGGAGTCTATGTAGGAATTGCACTCTGCATTGGCTTATCTTATCTGATGATGGCCAGATCTGATGCCATTGACAAACGACTCAAGGAAGGTGGTCGTAAAGTGGTGACAAAGGTCATGGGTCTTATCGTGATGGCCATCGCCATTCAGTTCATTATCAACGGAATCAAGGACGTTTTACCGGAATTTATTGCCATCGCCGGCTCTTAGTAATCCACGAAAAGATATTCTTGAGACTATTTTGAAGGACTAACCCACCACATCACCACTGCTTTCATTTTATGTTCGTCCAACTTTGCGGCCATTGATATATACATCAGCACCCGGTGGGTCAGATACAGATGTAATTTTTGTAGTTTCCCTGTGGTATATTTCAGAAATCACATTGCGGGCCAATTCTTCCTTATT
>CAZOEM010000603.1:0-2225 GCA_964578735.1 uncultured Halobacteria archaeon
TGTAGCAGGAGAAGGTTTTGTGATGGTGAGCAAAGATATAGCCACAGGGCAGAAGTCTTACACACTTACGAATCTCGTAACACTATCCTGCACTGAGCTTGGGCCTATAAGCGCTACTGCCTCTACAACTGTAAGTGGCGTGCCAGGGACTAGTATTAGTGTCACAGAGCATGGTAGTGGTATCTACGAATCAGATGAGAGCTTAATGTTATGCAGTAAAAACAGGAGCATTAGCATATAGATGCGAGAACAAATGATACTGCTATTTCGGAGACGTACATTGGTGAATTCAACCTTTTGCAGGATATACAAATAGGTGAAGGGCCAATTCCAAGCCCCTCGCCAACTCCCACGCCAGATTGGCTGCCGTAAATGGAATTCTAAGCACATGGCCCACATTCCGCACTTTGAATTTATAAAGATGCAATTTTATGAATTCCCGACAGCTATGAACCAGCTAAATAATGTAAGTTATATGGACCTACATTCGTATTGCAGATGACACTTCGGACTCTATTCATTTTTTCCCGTCATTCTCTCTCGATTTCGTATGAAAAAGTAGATAGGGTGGACTAACAGCATCTTTCTTCTTCTCTTTTGCATTGCCACGATCCTCAGTATCGCGCAACTTTTATCCATAACAGGTACAATACAACCTCTCATACTCACGACCGAGCAATGAAAGGACTTTTAGATGAATTGGTCTCAAGTTCATGATCTTCACCATCTTCGAGCCACAGTAGAGGACGGTAATACCCTCGAAAACATGAAAACATTAAAACAAAGTGGATATGAGATAATATACGGGGATTTAGTTGCTGAAATAATCTTTTCAAAAGCTTCGCAGATGCTTACAAAACTCTCAATTCCTTTTTCAATTGATGATATAAAAGAAGAAAGTGACGCTGAAGATGACTCGTGGAGGTACACAGTGGTCAAGATAAAGATGAATATCAAGGAAGATTTCAATCGAATTTCCGATAAGATTATTAGCTACGCTTACTCTGATATTGATCCGAACGATGCAACAAGGGTATTGTTGGTGCTTGAGAATGTTTAATCCAATAGAATTTATGGATTTGGCAAGGGAACTCCTACTCCCCAATGACGGAGAAGGGAGAATACGGACGGCAATGGGCAGGGCGTATTACGCTTCTTTTCTAATTGCGAGAGGTGCTGTTGGTATCAATGGAAAGACGCCAGATGTGCACAGAAGAGGTGATTAAGAGAACAGTTGAGTGTATGAGGAAGATATATGGAGTTGAACAGAACCACGAGATTAACACAAGAAGACGATACGGAATGTTCTGATTGGAATTAGAGATTCTTGTAAGAGTGAAGTTAAGTGAGGTAAGTTAATGAGAAAGATTATATTGGACACATCTTCATGGACATAGTATAGATAGGTATATATAGCTGATACATAGTGAAGATGGAGGAAGCGGCGGCGGCGAAGGTAGATGAAAAACACTTCAGAAGCAAGCAAGCAAGCAAGTCGCCGCAGGCGAAATCTTCTATCGTATTATTATTGGAATTATTTGAAAGGAGAAAAGAAGAAAAAATGTATGGGCAAAGAAAAAGTAAAGCGATAATAGGTATTGCAATTGCGGTGATTATCTTAGCTACTTTGATGGCTATGGTACCGGCGGTAAGTGCAAAGGATGTGTCAAATGAATACTTGACTTTAAGAGAACCCGGCAATAGGTTTCTGGTGAATCCTGCATTTGTGGCTATTGACATCGGCAACACAAGTCTTTCCATGTTTGAGTATATGAACTATCCTACGGATTCGGTAAAAATCGGTCAAGAGCTCATCTTTAGCAACACTGGTGAGGGAGACGTAGTATTGATAGAAGGTATTGCAGATACAAATACGGATGGAGAAGCATTTTCAGCATCTGCATTTGTAACAGAGACGGTGACGAATGTGAATGGCGTAGCGGGCAATGACAAGACTGTTTCGGGCATATACTTTGATACAGCCGCGATGGGTAGGACAGGGACATACATAGTATCATGTCCTGCGCAGGGGCTAAAACAAGCCCTATCTGTATCCAGGCCAGTGATCCCGCTAGAATTAAAAGTGGGACCGGATGTTGTTTCAACAATAACTGTCGGGACTACTCTGAGAGTAGATTGTTCGGGCATATCGGACCTGGACCCAAGTGACTGTGTTGACCTGGAAATCACGGACCCGGATGGACGTCAAATAAAAACGTGGACCG
>CAZOEM010000604.1:0-2223 GCA_964578735.1 uncultured Halobacteria archaeon
GATTTATTCTTCAGCTATACAAATGCCTTATTTCTTTAACGGTTTATTCTCCAGCATTATATGGGGAATCATAATGATTATAAATTCTACCGCGATAGTAAAGTTATAGATAGAGCCTGTAAAAATTGCAAAGCCAATAAGAGCTATCCAAAGACCATAATCTAATGGATTTTTAATGTATTTGCACACGGATTCGTTTACAATTGATACGTTTTCCGCAAAGAAATTGAGACACAACGATCTTTTTAACCCCAACAAGCTAAATGCCCAGGAAGCTAAAATTATACCAAAAATCGTCAAAATTAGTCCTATGTACTTTAAAATAATGCTGTTATGAAATAGAGGCTGTTCCTCAAGTTGTAGTATAACAAAGAGGCAGAAGGTAATCATCCAAAAAATGCCCGTATAGATCATGTGAATGTTGAACGCATTTTTACCGAACCATTTGGTTAATTTTCTGCCCTTTAATTGAAGAATTAAGTTTGTGGATTCGACTAAAATGGTCAGGAAGACAAATATCGTGGTTAACATAAATATGCTGTTCATTTTGTTTTAGATTAACCAATAATCTGATATATCGGTTTTTCAAGCTTCCTCGTAATCCATACTTCTTTCAATACACCTGGAGCGTTATAGGTCTTTGGACCAACCATAACAATAACCATGTCGGAACGGCTGATTCTTCTTTCCGCTTCCGTTTCCCAATATTCTTCAGGAGCTTCTTCCTTCATGGACCAATCAGATATCTCAAAGGTTTTTGATTGCCCTACTAGAAAGTCCTTCAACGCTTTGTCATTATCATAGTCAAAACTTATAAACACTCTTGGTTTTGTTTCTGCCAGTTCAAACACCGCCTTTTGTGATTAATACAATTAAAGCGTAAATTATAGTTAAAATTGCAATAGAACCATAGAACCAGCCTAATGTTATAGAAAGCATAATCCTATGTTTTGATTGAACTTCATCTTTAAACCGATAAGCATTCATATCAAATAAATATTCGTCTGTCTTCAGTCTGTTCTTTACAACCCATTCATACAACTTCCTATACATCCGTTCCTGCCATAAGAAGTAGGCATCTAAGAACCAAAAAACTAACAGAGGAATAAAGGCAATCCAAACTTGATACTCAGCCCCTTTTAGCAGTAAAGTCACAACGACAAGCGTTATAGCCCACCCCTTTATCATAAATGAATTGAAAGCCATTCGTTTTATAATGTCTTGAACTATGTCAATTTCTTTTAGCATATATTCTCTGAGGCTTTCCTTTTCTTCCATCAACTTCACCTCTCTTTAGCTGTAAGTCAGCATTCTCCTTTACATTTTTAGTTATGAACATGGTGATATAAACCTATCGCGCACCTCTCTCTCCCTTAAAGCTATCCTTCGCATCTATCGCACCATCAGCAATCATCGCCACGCCCGCACATGTCGCAATTGAGATTGGGACATGCCTTCCGTTTGCAACTCGCTTTTTTAGATTCTACAATTTACGTGCCAGTTAAATATATCCAATTTAAATAATTTATCTGAAGAAGGGATGCTACATCTGGACAAATCAAAATGAGCGACATATTCATTAGCTATAGTAACGAGGATAGAGGCAAAGCAGAAGATATATCAGAAGTTTTAGAACAGCAAGGGTTTTCTGTTTGGTGGGATCGCAGCATTCTCCCTGGTGAGACATATGATACTGTTATCGAGAACGCGTTAGACACCGCGAACTGCATAATTGTTTTGTGGTCCCATACATCAGTCTTATCAGAGTGGGTAAGAGCAGAAGCATCCGAAGGTAAGAAAAAAGGAATCCTTATTCCTGTTTTGATTGAGCGTGATGTAAGAATACCCATTGAGTTCAGGCGAATGCAAGCAGCAGATCTCATAGATTGGGGAGGTAAATTGCCACATCCAGGATTTGATAACCTATTGAAGGCTGTCGCAGGCATTCTCGGTCGCCCTTTGCCTGTGCAACCGGGCCAGAGGATGGAGCCAGAAAATGTACAACCACCTGTACCTCGTAAGGAGAATATCTCGATAGAAGAGCCGGAAAAATTAGCAAAACAGGATAATAGCATCGGCATGAAGTTCACCCTGATCTCTGCGGGCGAGTTTTACATGGGATCGGAAGAAAGCGTTGATGAAAAACCTGTGCACAAAGTGAAGATAAACTACCCGTTTTATCTCGGCACCTATCCTGTGACCCAGCGTGAATGGAAAGCGGTT
>CAZOEM010000605.1:0-2216 GCA_964578735.1 uncultured Halobacteria archaeon
CCATGCCGTCAAGATAGGCTTGGATTTTTTCAGCATAAGCAAACAGCCCCCATATTCACTTCTACGCCTAGTATAGATTGAAGAGTATCGACCAATTCATCGGACGATTTAGCCGATTCTAAAACGTGTATAAAATCTTCCAGAATACCCATCCGTTTTTCATCAGCAATTGGTATTTCGGGACCCTTTCTAGTTTCGTGATATTTTTTTCGTAGTTTAGGCAGGTCCTTTATAAATGGACTTAAGGAATAACCAATGTCTTTCACATCATGCAAAATTTCTTTCTGATACGTCGGGTTCCATAAGTTTGAGAGGATTGCTAACAGATCTCCAAATTGTTCCATCTCACTATTCGTTTCTGACCTGCCAGTACGCTCTCGTATCGCCTTTCTTGT
The DNA here is from genome assembly GCA_964578735.1 of uncultured Halobacteria archaeon. Taxonomy (GTDB): domain Archaea; phylum Halobacteriota; class Syntropharchaeia; order Alkanophagales; family Methanospirareceae; genus Methanophaga. Next base: position 396 of record CAZOEM010000605.1, read on the forward strand.
TCTGCGATGGCTACTCTCTAACCCATTATTATGGCGTCGAAACGCGACTTTTTTACCATTAACGATGGGATCTGGGACAAATAGCTCTTCCCAATGGCTTTTAAAGGTATTAATGATCCGGGATGAGATTTTAGGATATTCTCCTCCCAGTCCTTGACCTTCCACAGAGATTCTAGCCAATACTGATCGTATATTCTTCGAAACTGCATCAATGTCAATATCGCTCGGTGCGCAGTCTTTCAAATTGGTTTTGCGGCTAATCCTTAGGTTATCTCGCAACTCGTCCAACCATTCTAACGTCTTATCCAAGATGCAATAATGCCGAAACACCTCTGAATCGTTCAGAACATCCATTAAGCAGGTATTTAAATTCATCAATGGTTTGTAAACAAAATAATTCGATGCGTTCCAGCGGATTAACCTGCTAACAAGGTTAGATACCTCTCTAATCCGATAATATTGGGCGATATATGAAACTGGACGACTTATCCATTTAACAGGTTTTTCTATGGGATAAAGCAAGTAATCAACGGCTATATGCACCCACCGCTGTTGAAGCTTTTTTAGGTCAGTATCCCCACTTTCTGCGTTGCGCAGCGCTCTTAACTTGGAAGTAAGCCGATGCTTAACTATCAAGTTCTTCAAACGCTTGTGATATTCTGTTACCAGGTTTTTTTCCAGGATTCTAATGAAATGCACTTGACAAATCTGTTGAGGCTTGTTTGGAAAGATATTTGAGGCGCATAGCGCGAGACCTTTTGCCATATCTCGGACTATAACTAGCGGTGAGCCATAGGTCTTTTTAAATTTTGATAGGATTGGTTTTACATGTTCTTCGGCTTCAGAGGGGATTAAATCCGTGTCAAGTACTATGTCATTGTGTCCTTCCTGTAATACAAAGACAACTCTTCCGCCGGACCTATGGGTTCCATCCATATGGAGAATCATACCGCCTTTGCGCTCAATCAATGCCTTTATCTCAGCCGTTTTCGCCTCGTGGAGTTGCTTGAAAAGCAAGAGGAAATCAAGGCTGCGATTTGATATAGTCCCCGTTGAAAGGGCGATGCCCTTTGGCCTGAGAAATGCCCGTATTTCATGACGTTTCATACCAAGACGCCAACGGAGAAGTCCGATTAATATGGTTACATTCAGGTCTGTGCAACATTTTGGTATTAGTGGTGCTACCGACTCATCATAAATCGAGATGCTTTCGCCAGAATGGTTTTTACAGGTCATGACTTTTACCCTGGTAGTTTTTGCCCCATGAAGAGAGATTATTGGTCGTTTGTAGGTGTAGCGGACTGTTAATCTTCGACCGCAGATTGCGCACTGCTCTTTCCTTTTCTCTGAAACACCAGATGAAGGCGAGTTTTTTTTTCAGCAATATTATAGCGAATGACAATCTCTTTGAGTTCTTTACGTTTTACCGGCTTATCCATCCTATCGAGCATGAGATAAACGTCATCAGCAGAGAGTGTATCGTTAAGAATCAGTTGTGCCAAGTATCCAAAGTGAATTGTTTCGAGGTCAAACGAACTCGGATCCGGGAGATTGTTCGGATCACTCCCTAAATACCGGACATGATGTTGAATTACCTTTTTTCCCTGTCGTTCGTTCCATACTTCTGCATATCTAATTTTATCTCCCTGCTTGATCTTGCGGATGAAAGTTTTGCGTTCTGTCATATATGTAGTGTATATACACTACATATATAAAGTTTTCTATTACTGTTTATAGTGCTTTTTCAGGCACATGCTATGCTGACGTATGATAAAATGACTGCACTATCTGTGGGTTCGCAAGGCCAACTTGACGGCATGG
>CAZOEM010000606.1:0-2206 GCA_964578735.1 uncultured Halobacteria archaeon
GCATATTCCATGGCGAAAAGATTTTCTATCTCGCTATCCGTTTTGCCTGCAAGTTTCAAATTCGTGAAAACCATTTGCAGTCCCATCACTGCTGCCTGTACCAATAATTGACTTGTTTGTGCATCCATTTTGTTCTCCTTATTTTTTTACAGTTTGTCTGTAATACTGCCCATATCACGCTCTTATAATTAACTAAATACTACCCCCCCCTTGGTAAAAATTATCGCAACAGCCTTCGTCAGATAACAGCCTTCAGGCCAATGACAGACATGGCGGCACTATAGCCATTGGCACCAAAGTCTAATGTTATCGTTCCGTCAGTGATGACCGAGTCCAGAATACAGTGGGCGCAAGGACGCACTGGAAAACCGAAGTCGTTATTGTCCCATATTGTTCCAGTCAAATCGAGAGTCTGATAAGTTTGTGCGGTCCCTTCGTGATGATACCCAAAGAGGACGATCACATTATCTTGACTTGTTGAAAAGACAGGCGTGGTTAGTCCGGCGCTCAGCACATTCACAGCAAAGTCCACAGGATCTATTCCGGCTATTCCGGAAATAACGTAGGTGCGAATGCTGTAGTTTGAACCACCACTTGAATCAGCGAATGTTATCGTTCCAGAACCAGCAGCGTCCTTATGCTGATAGAACCATCCGGTACTTGCAACGCTGTCACAAAAGCTTCCTGTTATTGGCGTATAAGTGTCTTCATCAGTATCGGTAACCGTGAAACCTGCCGGACTGCCATTCCAACATCCTGCGAAAACAACAACCGTATCGCCAGCATTCCACGAAATATTTTCTGCAACTACATCATTCCATACTTGTGAATCAAAAGATTCAACAACAATACCAGGAACATTAATTTCTGAATTATTTACAATTGACATATTGGCAATCGTAACAAGGTCAGTTCCATCAGTATCTTCTATCCCATCACCAGGTTGAGTATAATTCAGGCCGGTGACAACTGTATCATTATAATCAACAGTTACATCACCTGTATAAATTAAAGTTGTGGAAGCTGAGCCAGAGGTATAAGTTAGGCCAATTACTCCTGCAGAGGTGAATTCAATACCAAACCCACTATTCCCACCAGCACCAAAATCAACTGCTTTTGAAAATACAAAAGTCCATGTAACGCCATCAACTCCGAGTGTAGCAGAGGACAACGTTGGAGGTCCAATAACAGAATTATTCACAACCGCATGACTTGTAAATGTCACCAAGTCAATCAAACTTGTATTCTCAATACCGTCTCCAGGCTGAGTGTAATCTACACCGGAAGAAACAGTATCACCTACTTGAACTGTTACATCTCCAGTATAAACCAATGTGTTTGATCCAGAACCGGATGAATATGTTAGCGTTATAGCTCCAGCATTTGTCATGGTTACAGCAAAACCACCGGACCCTCCAGCGCCAAAGTCAACAGACTCATTGAATACCATCGTCCATGTGTCACCGTCAGCACCAATCGTGATAGAACTCAACGTCGGAGTGGCTGGTATATTAATCGTGCATGTCCAACCCTTCGCTTCAAGATTGCTAACTGACACCAATCCAGCACCTGATGGCGCTTCGTTCCCTGACCCTGCAAGCTCGACATTACCACCAGTGGCTCCTTGAGTGTCCAGTGACGCAAGAATACGATCCACTTCAGCAGATGGCAAATTGTTGTCATTCAAACGCACATCATCCAAACCGGGACAATTGTCAAACACAAAGCTAACCAAATTATTGGAATAACAACGCACATAATGCGAACCGCTTGGAAACCCGTTACTCACGTTCAAACTCGTCAATGCATTGTTCTCAATCCATAGGTTGCCGAGAACGACCGAGCTTGTCACCATGTCACCCGTGATTCCATTGCCAGCAATCCACATATCTTGCAGCACCGGAAATTGGGTCATGTCGGGCCATGTGGCCGGATCAAGGTACGCGCTATTCTCACGCACACACATATGCCACAAATATTGCCCAACTGTTCCCCATCTAATCTCTGTTAGATGGCAATTTGATCCACGCACATCTTCCATCAATGGAGAAGCTGAAAAATCAAGAAAACCAACCGGACTGTTTTCAAAGCAAGCTCTGTGTAAATTAGATGTACCATAAATATCAATAGAAACAAGAGAACTGGAACCATAAAATTCAAGTGTATGCAATGCTGTAAAATTACGGACATTTAATGCAGCAATCGG
>CAZOEM010000607.1:0-2204 GCA_964578735.1 uncultured Halobacteria archaeon
GAGTGAAAGGGAATGTCAAGATGAATCAACAAATAAAGGCACTGAATTATGCCAGGAATTTATGAGATATATATAGCGCTGTTGGAAGAGAGGCGAAGAAAGATATAAAAGAAGATGAGTGGATAACTTGGGAGATGGTCTAGTCTAATGAAAGACACAGTTCTAGTTACGGGGGCATCTGGTTTTGTGGGGCAATCCGTGTTGAGATTCTTAAAACGAGAAAACTATCATGTTATTCCGCTGGTACGCTCTCCTAAAAAATTGGCAAACGAGATTGTTTTGGATTTCACTGACGATCATTTTGTCCGAGAGGTTCAAGAATTGCCCCCTGTCAATGCTATAATCCACTTGGGAGCAAAAGTTGATTGGAAAGCGACTAAGACTGAATTATTTGTACCAAATGTTTTAGCGACTGCAACTTTGGTTAATTGGGCTAAGAGTATAGGTGCTTACTTTGTTTTCGCTTCAACGGCCACAGTGTGCAGCGTAAACAATCCCCTGATTACAAAAGATACGAAACCTAATCCTGATATCAACTATGCATACAGCAAATGGCTGGCGGAAGAGATAATTAAGATGTCCGGAGTAGAGTATCTAATATTACGAATTTCGGGAATCTATGGCAGAAATGGTCCTCAACATTTAGGGATTAACAACGCCATTACTGGGGCACTTCAAGGCAAACCTCCTATACAATTTGGTAAAGGAGATATCAAGCGAAACTATATATCTGTAGAAGATTTATCCAAAGTAATTATGGACTGCTTAAAGAGAAAGGTAACGGGGGTACATCTTGTTGCTGGACCCAAACCGATAAGCATTGCCGAAATGCTTAAAACAATTTGTGAAGTATTTTTGCCCGGGGAGAATCCTATATACAAAGATGGTGGCAAGGGTTTTAACCAAATTGTTGAACACTCCGATGAACTAATCCCTGGTAAGAAATTTCGGGAAGCTTTGGAACATATTAGAATGGAGGTTTGAAGTAAAATCGGACTTGAAGACGATTGCAGCGGTTGAATTGTACAAAGAGGGGAAAGTCTCTATTGAAAGGGCATCGGAAATTGCTGGTGTAAACGTCGTTCAATTCAAAGAGATTCTGTCGCAGAAGGGGATAATAAGAGGGATAGGAACTGGAGAGGATGAGTTGAAGAGAAAGACAGAGGAGTTAGAGAAGGCGAAGAGCAATAAATATTATGTCCACATAGAAGGTATTATCAAAGGGGAAGAATTAAAATGCTACACGAAGCTAACAGAAAATGACAAAAATAATTTTGTTGACGGAGAGATGACGAAGTGCGAGAAAAGGATCGGTAAACTCTGGCTTGAAAATGATATGCTAAATAAGAAATACGGTATGCGTTTAGAGGATTTATGCAAATTGCTTGATAAAATGGAAAGTGAAGACAGATATGAAGAGAAAGAGATAAGAGGAGTTTCGCTTTTAGAAGCAGTTTCAGATACAAGGAGATGGAAACACATAGCAGAAGATTTAGAAATGGAAGAAGCGAGGTACATGAAGTTGATGGAATTAAAGAGGAACAGTAATGAGTAGAACAGTAAATGAGGGGGAAGGAAAAAAGAGAGACGATGAAGACGCATAAAGATTTAGACACTCAACTGAAGAGCCGGGTGAGGGAAAACCTCAAGTCCGGTTCTATGAGGGTGCTCATAGCCTTTATATTGGGGAAATTCTCCGAATCGATCATTTTTAGTGAATGCATATAAACTGATTTTTTAGCTCTAACGCCCCTTTTAACCTTTATAGCGTACATTTTCTCTGAGTCGGACAGTTTTGGATATTATTTATCTTATTCGGTTGGATTAACCCATAGGGTAATCCAATGAGGCCTAAGGGAACTCACGAATAATAATTTACCAGAACGGTATCATTTTCCAATGATTTTTAAGACACAGATTAACGCTGATTAACACAGATTTAAACTAGCGTATTGCTTTTTTATTGTATATAAAGTATAACTTCTACTTATTTAGGACGCAGATTTACGCTGATTTACGTAGAAAACTATTTCCTCAAAGTATCAAATCTGTAAATTAAACCTTATATTTAAAATCCTGATTATCTGCGTTCATCTGCGTCCGAATATCAAAAATTATTCTTTCTTGATTTTTATTCTATGAACCCGTAAAAAACTTAATAATCAAGACAGTAGCATCTGTGTAAATCTGTGAAATCTGTGTCT
>CAZOEM010000608.1:0-2196 GCA_964578735.1 uncultured Halobacteria archaeon
TAACGTGAATAAACCGTCCTGATATAGCTGCAAAAATAGGGGTTGGCATCTGCATAGCTAACATTACGTTAAATTATCTGTTTATTCCCGAATGGGGGTTGCTTTCGCCACTTGGAATATATGGGCCGGTAGGGGCTGCTACAGCGACGGCACTATCCCAACTGGTGGGGTTTGTTGGTTTGAGGGTAGCTGCGATACGATTAACGGGAATAAAAGTGATGCAGACCAATACGCCACGGCACATTGTTGCTGGTGTTGTGATGGGCATAGTGTTATATTATCTCAATTCTTTGGTCCCGCTGGTTAGGTGGTACCATCTGATTGGGTTCGCCTTGGTTGGTATAGCTGTATATGTGGGAGCTTTATATGTTATTCGCGAGTTTAAGAAACGGGACCTCAAATTTTTCCTGGATTTGGCTCAGCCGGTGGGAATGCTTGAGTACATTAAATCGGAATTGAAAGGGAAGACAAGAAAATGAAGTTCGTTTCATCCCCATTTCGATGTTTATTTCAGGAAGCGGTGGACGAATTTGTGCGAAGGGCATTGAAAAGGCATGAAGATGAAATAGACTGCATCCTCTTATTTGGCTCTGTTGCGAAGGGATAAGGGCGGGCGTTACTTTTATGTAAATGTGAGGTAATTATTCCTTTGAATGTGAAGGATGCGATGGAAATAGCAGTGTGCCTATTCCAGAATGGGGTTTGCTGCTACAAATCAAAGCTAAGACAATATTGGATTTATTCAACAACCACAATGTCCGTGCAGTATTTATTTTAAAACTCATCAGTTTTTATATTTATGATCATATAGTTTCATTAGATATATCGTTTAAGTGTAAAAATGCCCGATACCGATACTTTGCTCCGACATGATTTGTTCGGAAGAATCCAGCGTAAGAAAGAACGTTTAGACGCGCATAGACCTCTACTAGAGAGTGCAGTGAGAAAACTTAGAGAAGAACTAAGGTTACTGCATACTTATCACTCCAATGCTATTGAAGGCAATACGCTTACACTTCAGGAAACTAAACTCGTGCTTGGTGAGGGATTAACAATTGGCGGGAAATCGGTAAGGGAACACTTAGAAGCGACTAACAATGCTGACGCTTTCGACTTGATAGAAGCAATAGCAAAGGAGAAAAGGGAAATAGACCATATAACCATACAGCGAATCCATGAAGTTGTAACGAGGGGGATAGATGTTGACGCTGGAAAATACCGTGTTCATAATGTTAGGATAACTGGGGCAACCAAAACGCCTCCTGACTTCTCAAAAGTATATCACCTGCTAGATGATTTAATTGCACTTTTAAAGGATAGGGAGAGGAAGGAGCATCCAATAAAAACCGCTACCTTCTTGCATCATAAGCTGGTAGAAATTCATCCGTTTACCGATGGCAATGGAAGAGTGGCACGCCTCCTTACCAACCTTTATCTTATGAAAGAGGGATTTCCACCTATTGTTCTGAGGAAAGAAGAGCGTGGAAAATACTATCATTTTCTACGCATTGCAGATGAAGGAAATCTCAGACCGTTTGAAAATTTCATTGCAAAATCCGCAGACGAATCACTGACCCTCTATTTGGCGATATTTGGTGACATTGACGAGCTGGTGCCTCTTGCGCAATTGGCGAAGTTAAAGGAGTGCCCATATTCACAGGAATATCTCGGTTTGAGGGCAAGACAAGGATTGTTAGACGCAGTTAAAATAGGAAGAAAATGGTACTCAACCAGACGAGCGTTGGCTGATTACATCAGAGAGCATGCGAAATAAACCTTTATCTGCTTATTCCTGAATGGGATTTGCTTTCGCCATTTGGAATAAATCTACATTACAGACAACATTAGTAAATTATTAGTAGGTAGCAGTTATATCAACTAGGTTATCACGTAAATCCGCTCTTATCGTAGCTGTTAATATCCTTTCTGACTTTGTTGGTTGGATAGGATTAGTTGTTATAGCACGTTTATGGGGTGGTTTTGCTCCAACAGCGATAGGTGTTATTGGTTTTGGTATGGGTTTTGTAGGCTTGTTCAATTTTATTGCGGACTTAGGTTTCTCTTCTGCACACGTGAAAAGAATCTCAGAGGGTAAGGACCTTGGCGAGTGCATTGGAACGTATGCTACAATCAAGATATTGCTTACCGTGATTATGGCTGCTCTGGTTATTAGTGGGATAGCGATATGGAAATATG
>CAZOEM010000609.1:0-2195 GCA_964578735.1 uncultured Halobacteria archaeon
CACGTACCGTTCTGAGACGAGGAGGGGCGAGTAATCGCCCCATCCTTAGTCGGCTTGCTAAACAAATACAAATCGGGGACTTACATGTAATTGCAAATTGCAAATTGTTGCACTTTGCATTTTAAATTGCGCATTATCTGCTTAAGGCTTCTTCCAATCCCGATAACCATGTCACTTTAACCATTCCCGATTCCCCCGACATGAGCGTAACCACTTCCGATCTATATTTTGAAGTTGGTGGAGGTTGATATGTATGTGCGGAAATTTCAGGACTTGAAAGAGCGCAGGAAAAAATGTTTTGTGCTTATAGATTTGAAGGTTTGTACGCTCACGCATCAGGAACATCGGGAAGATGGACATTTATGTGCCCTAGTTCGAGAAAGAGGTGTGTTAGATACCTTTATAAAGTTGAACATACACATCACTACACATAGGAACAAAAACGATATAAAGTAAAAATAGAGGGTGTTGCAAGAGTGGAAAAACTCCAAGAAGAAAGCTATCAAATTCCGGTATTGCAAACAAGAGAAGAAGTGATAGAGTTCTTAATACGTAACAAAGCGTATCCGTATTGTAGCAAAACGGGAAAAATCTTCTTTAGGCGATTGAAAAAAGCGGAAGACGAAAATACGCATTTCGAGGGAATAATAAAAGATGGTACTATTGAAAAATTGGGTTTGCAGACAGAAAAAGATTGCAGAGTTCTTAGAGAACAGATAAAAGCAGCTTTGGAAATCGGCAAACGCTTTTTGAGAGAGAAAACCAAAATAGGAAGGAAAATTAAATCAGTTGAAGATGTAGTAAATTATTACAAACCGTATCTAAGAGATTTAAAGAAAGAGGTATTCAAAGTTATGCTGTTGGATGGAAGAAATAAAATAATTAACGATATAGCAATTTCAGAAGGAAGCTTAACAGCAAGTGTAGTGCATCCGCGCGAAGTAATAAAAGAGGCAATAAAAGAATCCGCAGCGGCTATTATATTTGTGCATAATCATCCAAGTGGCGAGCCGAAGCCGAGTGAGGAGGATATTGAAATAACGAATCGGTTGGTTCAAGCATGTGATTTGGTGGGTATAAGGGCCCTGGATCATGTTATTATAGGTGGTGATGGTTATATGAGTTTTGTGGATGCGGGGTTGATGAAGGAGGGGTGAAATGGCAAGAGAATTTAAAACAACAGAAGACGTAATAGCATCAGGCAAAGAAAAGAAACTTATAACGATACTAGATGGAAGGATAACTTACGAAGGCACAAAAGAGAAGAAAACGTATCGATTTACCGACCCCGAGGAACCAGTTAGAGCAAGAGTTTATGTTGAATTGATTGAGAAATACAAATATCCACCAGATAGGATAGAAATGGAAGTTTATCCCCCAAGCAGAGCGCCTCCTTATCCTGCTGATGTGGTGGTTTATGAGGATGATGAGCATGAAAAGGTCTTCATCGTTGTTGAGGCAAAGGCAGACTCTTCTGAGAGGAATATTGAGATAGCTAAAAGAGAGGGATTGGGTAATGCTAACCTCTTAAACACAAAGTATCTACTTCTCGTTTGTGGAGAGGAAGAATTATCCTATGATGTTTCAAGCAAACCGTCTCTTAGTTCATTGGAGAAATACATAATATCTCAGATACCCCCGAAATATGGTAAATTACCAAAATACAAGTTTAAAAAAGAGCGTGAAAAATCGTTCTTCGATCTTAGGTATGCCAGCTTGAATGAACTAAATAACAAATTCCAACGATGCCATAATGAAATATGGGAAGGTGGAAAGAGAGACCCCGCAGTCTCCTTCGATGAAATGAGTAAACTGATGTTTTCTAAGATATATGATGAGCGATTTACAGTATTTGGAGATTATTATAGGTACCAAATCGGCAGCCATGAGTCACCCTCTGTGGGTATAACCCACTTCTCATATCCACTTTTTTTGAAAGGGAATTTTTCGTAGAACAAAGCCACCTCTGTGTCCCGAATGCGGCATGCCGATGAACTACAATGGTTATAATGCGTACGAGAAAAGAGGCTTGGGTAGCGTCAAGATTGGGCGATATATCTGTCCCTCTTGTAATAATAAATGCGAGGAAGAGCGTAGCTTCTGGGAAAAGTTGAAAGATGACTTCTTTGATATTGTAAGTATGATTGACAAGCTTTTGAGGCTGCATCATGTCTCATATCAGGGCATCTCAGATA
>CAZOEM010000610.1:0-2194 GCA_964578735.1 uncultured Halobacteria archaeon
CACCCGACTCCCGGTTTAGGAAACCGGTGCTCTATCCTCTGAGCTACAGGGGCATTCAATTTTTTTTCTAAACTATCACAAAAAAAGCAAGGTGTCAAGAGAATTCAACGTTCTATAATTATCGAATTTGAACCCAATAAAAGAAGAAGGTAAATTTTTCTTGACAATGCCATTCTGATATTCTATAATAATTTGAGAAAGGAGGTGAAAACTGTACTTAATAATCTAAAGAAAGGAGTTACTAAATGAAATTCTTTATCGTTGCTTCATTTCTTATTCTGTTCTCGATTTGCATTGTTTTCGGTCAATCGGTCGCTCCTAAGGTCAACAATATGTTTCTTTCCAATGGCGGCGAGAGTGGCTATGTGCCCGATAACCCACCTCCAATTGACAGTATCTGTCTTGTCTTTTCAGGCATCGATTACGGAGCAAATTTCAACTCACCTCAGGCTATCCGCATGCAAAACACATTACGAATGTTAAAGTTGGAAGTTATTACTTCCCTGTCGTAACCTGGGAAACAGGAAGCTCGTGGTCACTCCAGTCCCTGTATTCATACTGGGATGATATGTTCAAGTTCTGGAGCTATCCGGACAGTTTCACAACAAACCAGGGTCAGGATACAGGAAGACCGGCAATGTGTTCAGATAGTCACGGAAACCTACACTTTTCCTGGCATCAATTAGGTTCTCCCGATGGTTATGAAATATTCTATACAAGAGCCTTCCTCGATACATCTGCAGGTGTTATCCAGTACAATGTGGAAAGACCTGCAGTTATGCTTTCTGAAACCAATGGGGAGCAGGAACACTTTCCATCGATGGCGATAAATGGTGACACACTTATTATGGTTGCCTGGGGATGGGGAGGGTCTGGAGCAGACCATGCTATAGGCTACAATTATTCTACGGATGGCGGCAACACCTGGGTAGGACCTCAATATGCTTATGAACACGGCTCGATACTACCGGGTTCATGGATTATGGTGAATGTTGCACCTGACCCAAACACAGGTGATATGTGGATTGCAACATGTTTTGACTTTTCTGGTGATGGAAATATGGACCTTGTGGCAATGCACTGGGACGCACCGACAGATGTATGGACAACAGAAATGGCTCTTCAGGGACCAGGAAATATGCATCCCTATGCCTGCCCTGCGATTGCAGTTGATTACAACAGCGTCCCGCATATTGTATTCCAAGAGAATTTAACAACTACCGGAGGTTCGGGCGGACTTACTGGTTGGAACCAGTGCGGTCCTGCAGGAACCCTATATTATACACACAGACAGGGCGGCTCCTGGGCATCGCCTCAGAAGATTATTATGACATCCTGCGTGCCACAAAACTACTGTGCAGGATATCCCTCTGTTGGTATTGCGGATGATAACACCATCTATTTCTCGACAACTCTGCCTGACAGTGCTTCTTCTGATACGGGTGCATACCTGCCATTTAATGTTCATTATGCTGAAATTTCTCCATATACGGGAGCAATTTCTTACGGTGGTAAAGTTAGCGGTATTCCCTGGGCAGATACATTAAATGCCATATTTGCTCATGCAACTTATAATGTTCCTCTTGATGGTCCTGGCTTCACCTGGTGTCAAATGGTAAACGCTGCACCCCCTTCCGATGCATACTACAATCATAAGGATACGTTACTTGCAATATCGGAGGAGAAAAATATTCTTCATCCAACCCCTGTTAGACTCTATCAGAATTACCCAAACCCTGTTGGCAAGAAAACTATGATAAGATTTTCCATTCCTAAAAGCACACCCATTTCTCTGAATATCTATGATATATCCGGTAAACTCGTGAAAACGCTTATCAATGGAACATCCAACGCAGGTTCTTATTTTACAGTCTGGAACGGTATGGACAACTATGGGAAACAGGTTCCCGGCGGTGTTTACCTGTACAGCTTGAAAACAGGCTCATTTTCAACAACAAAGAAACTAATCATCATTCGGTAGAATACATCCATGCAAAGAGAAAGGGGCATTCACAGAATGCCCCTTTCTTCATCTTGGTTTTATCTAAGGCTTCATTATAATAAATGGAACACGCATTTCGTTTTCATTCAAACCCCCATGTCTTGCTTTTAATTCGAATTCACCGTAAGGGTAAGATAGAAAATTCGTTCCTTTTGAAACCATAATTATATCACCCATCCTGTCTCTGGTTTT
>CAZOEM010000611.1:0-2187 GCA_964578735.1 uncultured Halobacteria archaeon
CCTGAAATTATCGTCCGGGTAGAAAAGAAAGCGGGTGGTTACGAACTCGATGCTGACGATACAACTGCATTAGAAGAGATAAGAGACGAAATAATGGACAGAACAGGATTGGAACATGTAACAGCCGTGGAGAATAAAACGGTCTATATAATCACCAACCATGTCATTGGTGGGACAAGGAACTTTATAGGCATAGGATACCTCGCGAAATGGCTCTATCCTGAACTCTTCTCGGACTTGGATTCGAAAGCGGTTCATCAAGAATACCTGACAAGATTCCAGGGTCTGGACATTGACTTAGATGAGAAGGGTGTATTCGTGTACCTGCTACCATGAGTCAAAGAGGGGTGATGAGGAAGAAGAAATAGGAGAGAGGAGAATGGAGAGAAGGGTGAGGGAATTTAGGAGGTGAAAAGGGAAAAAAGGAAAACAAAAATTTTAGAGATTTATGGCAATGCGAATGAAGACGATACGATTGACATGCGCGACCTAACCTACGTAAAGCTAATATTCTTCGGCAAGAAGTCAGAGACGGAGTTAGCAGATGCGAAATATGACGGCAAAATAAACCCGCTGGATTTTATCCTTCTTCCTTTGCTACCAGTTTCTCAATACTTTGTATTCGATAGTTCAGTTGGTCAATATACCCTACCCTCCTTTCAATCTGGTCCATTCGGGCTTCAAGTTTTGCGGACTTTCTAATTTCATCGATAAGCAGTTCTCTCGTTTTTTCGTGTGAGCTCTCGATTTTTTGAAGCAGTTCTCGCTTATCTTCTCTTATATCCGCTCTCAACTCAGGGATATATTTTTCTAGACCCTCCAACCTTTTGTTCATTTGTTTAAGTTCACCAACAACTTCTCTCAATTCGGGCACCAAAAAATCCTGTACTGCCTTTTTAAATCCGTCCACTATCTTTTCCTCGTCCATTTCTTTCATTTATAATTGATGATCGTGATATAAATGATAAAGATTAACAATGTCAAACGTAAATTTAGAAAATCCGCATAAATCAGTGTAAATCCGTGTCTTTAATAGAAGATAGCTATATTTTATATACAATGAAAACTTTATTCCTCAGAATCAGATAGTTATAAATCTAAAAAGAGGCACTATAAAATAAATGTTCTATTATATTTCTTTGTATGCCCGGCTTATGATCTTCATGTTCTTGGGCATATTCATTGCAAACGCAGCTATGGAGTTAGGCTTACTGCGATATATCAGCAAGCCCCTGGAACCGTTGACGAAAGCGGCTAAACTGCCCCATGACGCCGCGATAATACCGGTCATCTTCCTCTTCAACGCAACAGCCGCACATGCAACGTTAGCCTCTTTATTAAATAATAAGCAGGTGAATGAGAAAGAAGCGATCACCGCTGTGCTCATATCCTCTGCTACAATGCGAATGAGAACCTTATTTCAGTATTACTTACCCCTAGCAGTGCCTGCACTTGGCTTCACGCTCGCCGCGAAGTATATCGCATTCTCTTTTATCGGAGCTATTGTAACCATGACGATAGGATTTTGTTATGGTAGACTGAGCATCAACCAGGTGGAACGAGTAAATGCAGGCTTTGGAGATAAATCAGCAACGGGAGAAGAGATAATTAAATCAAAGAAAGAAGCAATAAAGAAATCCTTTGCCGACACTCTAAATCTCATGAAAAAAATATCGCTGAAACTGGGGATAACACTTATTGTGTTAATGTTATTGATGCATTTTGGTGCCTTTGAGGCGTTAGGCGAACATATTGCACCGGTTTTACATCCTGTTGGTCTTTCTCCAGAATCCATTATTGTGATCTCCACGCAGATTGCAAGTCCTACGGCAGGCATGGTTATGGCAGGAGAGATGTTCAGAAACGATTTATTTACTTCTAAGGCGGTCTTGCTCACTCTATTCATTGGCTTACTCCTTTTCGTTTCTATAATGGATTTCCCGAAGAACGTTTTCCCTATTTTTACTTCTATCTATGGCATCAAGTTCGCCACAAAACTGGCTTCTATCGAACTCGCCGTGTTCATTGGCACAACGGTATTCATAATAACTACAATCTATTTTGTAATAACATAACTTGACAATGTCAGATTAACCGCAGAGTTCACAGAGAGCGCAGAGGATATAGAGAGGAGATATGTCCTTTTATCTCCTTCACAACCTGAACCAATTTTATTACCCCTTGATA
>CAZOEM010000612.1:0-2186 GCA_964578735.1 uncultured Halobacteria archaeon
GAACCATACATTCTATCACTAGATAAAATAATCGCTTTTATACTATAAAAAATGTGTCATTAGTTGAAATGTCAATCTCTTATCCGAACACACATGGGAGCGATTACAACGGAACAGATGCAGACGGAGATGGAATCGGAGATACTCCTTATCAGATAGACGAGGACAGGGACAAGTATCCATTGATGTTTGAACCCACGCTGATAGACCTAGACCTCACACGCGAAGAAGCCATCGAACGTCTGATGGCTGAAGTCATCCAGTCCAGCCCTAACGCCGACATGCTGGTGGCCTACGGCTTGCAACACCCCCTTCCGGCGAGCGATTTGTTGCAAAGTTTATTGCCCGCGGACATCACGTCGAGCACAGCTCTCATCGGTCCGCCCTATACTCACGGTGAGGCTTGGTTCTTCTGGATTGACGATCTGCCTCTGGCGGCCTTTGCACATCCTACACGTTTCATTTTAATAGACTTGGCTACGGGTGCCGTCGAGGTCAAGCCCGAAGAGTGGTGGCCTGTGGTCAACGGTGAACCTTATTGGAATACGACGGAAATTCGTGAGGACAACGCTGACATCGTCTACCAAGGTGCACAGGCTTACGCAAATCCGGTAGCCCCAAATTTGTCTGCACAGCATGTTACTAACTTGTATGTCCTGCAGGCAAAAAAATCCGAGGAACACAAGTTCGCTATCTTGGTGCGCGACTCTCCTGAAAAACGTTTCAGTAACTCGATTGAGGCCATGAAAAAGCAACTGATAGAAGATGGCTTTTCGGAAAAGAACATTATCGTCGTAGAGTCTTATTTTTCTGCAGCCACCAAACAGACAATGCTTAACGCCTTCGTATGTATGGTGACAAGGATCAACAAGTACATGAAGACCCCCATAGCGAAAGATCCTGAATTCTTGTTCTACTATGTGGGTCATAGTAACAAACTCAACGGTATGGTATTCGGTAAAAAAGGTCAAAAGGCAGAAACAATGAACTATGGCATCAGAGGCACCCTGATAAAGCCCGATGGCACGGTTGTCACCGACACGCTAGCAGGCAACCTCCTAAGCATCCCGTCAAAAGATATCACGGTGATCATTGACAGCTGCAAGTCTGGGACAGCCATAGAAGCCATCAGCAACGTGGGACTCAAAGGCCAAATTCTAACCGCTACTAACGACGATAGGTTGGCACTCGGCTGGCGATTTTGCCGTATGGACTACACCTCTTACCTGCTCGATGGCCGAAAGAAACATGGTTCCTTCTGGTTAGGCCACGACCACGCTGTCTACAAGGGCAAACACTACTGGTGGTACAAAGATCCCGAGCCGCAGAAAAAGAAGCTCGAAGGTAAATTCCATAGTAACGTAATCGTCGAAGGCAAAGTCACTGACAAGGAGAGCGGTAAGGCAATCTCCAGAGCGACCATTAAGATCAAAGGCACTCGCGTGCAAGGAACCGAGGAGAAAACTTGTACTACCACCACTGACAAAGATGGTAAGTATAGGATAAAACTACCCTGGTGGGGAACGTTCAACTTCAAAGTTGAAGCGGAGGGATACAAACTCTCAGAATATAAAATGGAACTGGATGGAGCTGCCTTAATCGATTTCGAGCTGGCGCCCGAGGAGAAGTCACTAACGCTAACGGCCACACCGACGCCTACGCACATCTCCAAGGAAGTGCCCGGCAATGATTACGCCCCGAACATTGTCTTGCTAACTGTAAAATGCTGATGAAATAGCAAAATCGATAATCAAGTTCTCGTTTTTCAATTCCAGCCTTTCCCATTTTTTAATATATATATGCTATGGAGTAATAAATTATATGAAGCAGGAGAGTGAATAAACATAAAATCAGAAATTGACATACGGGAGATAGGAGAGAAAGGGCTGAACTCTTCAAGAATATCTCCAAAAAGTTGGAGCGGGTTTATTTTATCGTGGCAAGTTCAGCAATATGTGGTGTAAATGGCGGAGATAAGGATTAATATACCTCTCCTGATGGAAATGATGAAACCCTAAAGAGGTTCTCCAAAGTAGCTGAACGAGGCAGTATTCCAGTAATGGCTACAAACATTTTCTTCGCCGTAGCACTTTTACCGGAAGCCATTATCGGGTCACAGAAAAAGAGATTAAAAGGAGTGCCGAGATAAATGCATAATATCCAGTTGGTGAAAATCCAACCTGAGG
>CAZOEM010000613.1:0-2183 GCA_964578735.1 uncultured Halobacteria archaeon
ATTTTACATCCTTCAAATTCGCAGAAACGCCTGCGTGCGCTATCAGTACAAAAATCAGTACAAAAATCACGAGCGGGGAAAGCACATCTGAGACCGTTAGTGCACCAAATAACCCAAAAGTGCAATGCGTTGCTCCTAATACATATTCCATTCCTGGCATGCGCTTGCTATAGTTATTGGAAAGGGTGACCAGGAAAGAAGATAGCAGTAAAGTTAGGAAAGCAGGTATGGTAAAAAAAAAGAGATACGCGAGAATAATAGAAGCGAAAAAAGAGAATAGAATGAGAAAAAGCGCCTCTTTTTGAGACACTATGCCTTTGACAAGGGGTCGTTCTGATACATATTCCGATTTTTTATCTATTTCTATATCAAAGTAATCATTTTGAACAAACCCAAAAATGTGGCCAAATATGCCAATTATGAATAATCCAAGTAAGGGGAAAAAATCGAATTGCCCATTGCATAATGCACAATAGAGTACTAGGAGTGGTTGACTGAGGCCGTAAGGGCGCATCAGTTTTATGTAGCCTTTTATCTTCTCTTTTTTGTTATGCATAACCTAAACTCCTCAGCCTTTTCATTATCTCCTCTTCTTCCTCCTCACTAATCACTGATTCTTTTTTCTGTTCCTCTATTTCTTCAAATCTTTCCTCCTTTTTAAAAATCCCCGATGAAAATACCCCTTTTAGTACCCTTCCATGCATTCCACTTGGAATTTTTGATCCGGTATAATACAATATAGTAGGTGCTATATCCATTATGTTAGCATTTTTGAGTTCTCCTGGTGCTATATCCTTACCATATGCCATAAAAATCCCATAAGACCTATGATCACCAGACCTATAAAGCAACGATTCGGTTACAAGCTTATTCGATACGAATTCAGGAAACGTCATAGTTGAATATTCTAAATCAGTAAATAGTATATCAGCGCATTCATTTTTATATTCCCCTTGAAAGATGTCCCTCCCAGCGACTGGCTCTCCGAAGATGCGATTATTATTTCTCGGGTCCCTTAAATCCCTAAGTTTTGAAATTAATTCCTTTACTAACTCTTCATATTCGCCCTCCTCCACAATACCTGATGGCTCTCTTCCTTTCATATTTATATATATCTCCCCGGATCCCCCTCTACAATACGCCTTTGTCTTCGACCAGTCAACATCATAAAAACTCAGCAATAGTTTTCCCGCGGTCTTCCTTGTTTTCTTCATAGGCGAAAAAGATTTTTCAATCAGTAAATTTTCTACTCCGAGTTTTCTAGCCATTAAGAATATATTAATAGCATTAAATCCCCTTTTATGTAAAAGAAATTTAAACTTAGTGACAAAATCATCTTTGAGTTTTAGATAACCCATCTTCATTAACCAGTTGTTGAGATAGACTGTGCTGTGTACAGGACCAAAACCATGATCAGACATTACTATCAGGATAGTGTCAGAATCCATTCGCCCTATCACATCAGAAAGAACGTTATCAGCCCTTCGGTAGACCTCAAGGACTTTGTCTTTAAGCGCACCTGCTTTTGCGTCATGGAAAGGGTGAGAACTGTCAATGCATTTCCATAGTCCGTGTAATAAATCATCAGTTATTCTAAATACAAAGATGAAGACATCGCATTTCTCCTTCTTTAAAAGATGATACATCTTCTCTTCTATATCCCATCGCCGATAGCAATCTTTTAAGTATTCCTCCTCGTTTTCCTTAGACCAGAACACCTGTGGCTGAGTAGAAAAGTCACCTAAATGTTTTTGTAGTGTCTTCAGCAAAGCATTTGGCTTTACCGACTTCTCATCTATCGCTGGAGAAGGATAACCAGAGATCATGAAGCCGTTTATGTCCTTTGCAGGATAGGTAAGAGGTATGTTGACTGCACCACAGGTTTTACCTGAGTTCTTTAAGGCATCCCATATTTCTATCCCCTTTCTGTCTGTGGAATTCGTAACGGTTACCCTATAATCATTCTTTAATGGTTTAAAAAATCCAAATATCCTGTGACCTCCGGGATTCAATCCGGTAATAAAAGAAGACCATGCGCTAGCTGACATAGGTACAGGGGTTGATTTTAATCTCCCATAGCATCCATTTTTCATGATCTTTTTAAAAGTAGGGAGTTCACCTTCACTGATCATAGGATTTATAATATCAAAGGTAGCTCCATCCAGTCCTATAACAATGCATTT
>CAZOEM010000614.1:0-2182 GCA_964578735.1 uncultured Halobacteria archaeon
TTGTTTGTAATTTGATGCTTGGTGCTTGGAATTTTTACTGAGCTATACAAATACTAAAAGGGTATGTGTGGAATAAATCTCAGTGTCAAATAAATACAATTGCGAGACGGCCCCGGTTACTACCAAATAGCTTTTATGAGATATTTGTGCAGATCGTTTCTTTTCCCTCTATTACCGCTATTATTCGCTCTGTGAAGTTGCCATTTACTATTGTACAACTCATTTCATTCTGCATTAAAAATAGCGGCAGTTCCGCGTCTACACAGCCGGTATGTGCGTTCTTTATCATCGCCTTTGCATGAATCTGTCGTACCAAAAGCCCCTTATCATCCATTAGCCCATCCACATCGGTTAGCTTTATGAAGCTCTTTTCGCCCACTTTATTTGCGACAAATGCCGCTATCGTATCTGATGTGACATTCCACGTATGCGGTAAGGAATCATCCGCCTTCAGAAGATTATATGGCAATAATAGACCTATATGCACCACATTGCTGAGTTCTTCCTCGCTTTCCGCTATCGCTATTCCACTACCATCGGCGAGGTAAAAGCCGTATTGGTGCATACCAAGAACCGCCATCCAATGCGCAGTATCATCGGAGATAACCTCTTGCTCCGAGAGCTCTTTTATCCGCTTTACAAAATGACCGCCGCCCGGGACTATAATAAAGGTATGGTTTTTCGTCTCTGCATAATCGCTAAGAAACCGTATGAGTTCTCTTCCTTTTTCCTGTAAGCTGCCACCTAGTTTTATTATCTTCATTCGCTATTGCTATTGCTATCGCTATCGTTATCGCTATAAAACGCTTTTAGCCCAGCAGCGGTGTTTTTCAAGACCAAATATGCCAGTTCCTGATTGGGAAAAGGACCCAAGCCACAGTCCGGACCCACATACCTTATTCGGTCACCAAAGATAGAATATGCTTTCTCCAGCCGCTTCTTCACATTGTCCGGATTGTTATATTCGTTAACTATTATCTTCAAAACGCTTTTATCTTTAAATGCATTTGTATGGTGTAGTTCATCATATTCCGCAGCTATACTGAGTATATCGGTTCTTGATACACCAATGCGCAGGAATTTATCGTATCTCTCTAGTTGATCTTTATCGATCAGAGCTAAAAGAGACGGATTAGCTGCTGATTCCATCCCTATCACTTTTATCCCTTCTGTCTGGCACACGGTCTCATAAAAAATGGGAGAGTGGAGGTGTATTTCTGTATCAATGCCCGATCGGAAAGCATATTCAGAAGCGAGTTCAAGTGCGGTAATTATACCCTCCTCTTCTATACGCGGGTCTAATCCCATGCTTGGCTCGTCTATGGATACACAAACAACGTCGTAATTCCGCGCTCCTTCTACCGCATGTTTTATGAATCTGTCTACTGATTTCGCGAGGGGCGATAACATGTCCATATACACCGGTGGCGTGAATAGGTTATAATATAGCTCTATCGGACCGGTGACACAAATTCGGACTTTCAACTTTTTACCCTTCTTCTCCTTGTACCCCACTGCCAGTTCGGCTAAGGCATCCATTTCGACCATCGTCGCCTCTTCTTCTTTTATTAGCAGTGGCGCTTCTGTTCTTCCATCGTCCATGATGTGCTCGCTAAACTGAGTAATCATGTTCTGAAACTGGGGATAATTCGGTACTTCAACACCTGCGTTTATCTTCTGCCACATTGACCCGATTATTATTTCGTACAGCTCATCTTTGTGTGGTTCCGGATTAGCAAAGGCGGATTTCAGCCATTCTTTCGTTCTTCCTTCTGGTAGTGGATAACTTCCAATATCGTCAAATAACGCTCTTTTCATTTTTTTTCGCCATTTCTACTATCTTACTGTATATATTTATCTTTATAATCTTTATCTTTGCATTAGTAAAGGATGAGGCCATCCAAAAAAGAGAAGGGCTAAGCAAAACTATAGCTATTGATGAGAGTAAAAACGCAAATAGTTTACCCATTTTGATAATTATCATACAAAGACACAGATTTTACTGATTTACACAGATGCTACCCTAAAGTCACCAAAAAATTATTAAGTTTTTACGTGTTGAATCAGAACCAGAAAGCATTGGAGCTGGGTATAGAGGCCCATGCACTATCCGTAGGCTCAACGGCCAGAAATACATGGGTGCATGGCGAGACGGACTTAGATGTTTTCATCATGTTTCCAG
>CAZOEM010000615.1:0-2175 GCA_964578735.1 uncultured Halobacteria archaeon
CTCCAATTCTTTTTCTTCTTCCTTAGTTAGTGGAACTATCTCATCTGTAAGAGGACTGAATCCTATATCGTTATCCTTGTATATGTTTAGCTTGCCGTTCTCCGTTTTAACTTTTAAGTCATAAATTCTACCATCGCTGATTTTCAGGGTCACTTTTTCATTCTTCTCATCCATCATTATTTCTGCGGAGTTTTCATCCTTAAAGATGCAGATGGTTTGGCAGTCTTGGGATTTGCGGATTTCTGAATTCTCCGCCCAGTCAATATCGAAATCATCCCTGAGAAACTTTATGAGTTTTTTGTTATCGCACCCAGGAACGCTGTCCCAGCTAAACAAATACTTATCCTTTACATCCACTATACCCTCTCTCCCGAATCTCTCTCGTGTGAATATTGTCCTTAGCTCAATACCTCTTCTTTTAAGCCTTTCTCTTCCCCCTTGCATCCTATCATAGAACACAACTGCATAGGGCACTTTCACGTCCTCGTGATTCTTTTTGATGATGTCCACAGCCTTTAAGATCCCATCTCCAGTTGTTAAGACATCGCTTATAATTACAACAGAATCCCCGGAGTTTAAATCGCCTTTTATCTGATCGAAATTCAAACGCCTACGTAATCTAACATATACAGCGTCTATCCCTGTTTTTGAAATAATCGAATTAGCAAGCGCTATAGCACCTATGGGCCCATATGCCTTATCAAAAAAGACCAATTTATCAATAGATAGTCCCTTCTGGATTTCATTAATTTTATCTACATAATAGTTAGCTATATTGTCTTTTTTTGCTAAATTGGCATCTATCGTAATAAAGTCGAGATCCTTGTGGAATTCACTTCGGAAACCACTTGCAAGATAGTTTTCACAGTGCTTAGTTGCAGGATATTCGTTAAATCGTACCGCTGCTAAAGGCAAATTTGTTTCCTCTGGTTTTTGGAGATATTTCGGGTACAACAGATTCTCTGGTTTTTTTCCTAAGTTTGGCATATCTAGAGTCCAAATTTTTCCGATACGTTTATATGTCTCATAGATTTTTTTATTGCTCCTATCAATTATTGCTTGAGCCAAATCCTTGAGGTTCTTTCCCAAATCTTTAATTAGTTTATCTCGATCTTCGGGATTAACCAGAGAAGAGACATCGGTTAGAAGATTGAAGAACATATCTTCAACGAATAATGAAAGGTAAGAGTCTAAAAACATCATGTCCAAATCATCAGTTTGTCTTGCTACGTCATCCAATCTTTCTGCAAACAATTTTAGAGATCGCAAATGCTCTGGATCCCTGATTAAACTCTCTCCAACTTCCACTAATATCTCGCAAACATCCTTTCGCAGGTCTACCAATTCTGTCGCCAATTCACTCATTATCAATCACTCCCTTTTTAATACCTTTAATACATTTACCTTATATATACAGCCTTCCATATTTACTCACTCATTACTTCCTACTATTAACTTTTCTATTTTTCTTTCCATTCATAGGTCCAATTCCTCCACCTTATTTACATTTTCTTCATTCAAAGTATATATTTTTGATCTTCCTATTGTTTCAAGATTTAATACACCTAAAGTTACAAGTTTTGTTATAACTTCACGTAAGGTAGTTTCACCAACATGTATATTTCTTTGTCTGAGTTTTTCTTTAGCTTCACTCAGAAGTTTGCCTTGGTTCAAATGTTTATTCTCAGCCGCATATTCTTTGCAAATTTCAATACTGCTCCTTGCAATTTCTCTTTCTTTCATAAAATCACATCACCTCCAGATTAATCTTATTGTTCGTCATGGTCATATTATTATCGTACATATCAATCTTAGCTATATAACTGTCACTTACTATATCATTCATCATATTTATATTGTTAATACTCACTATATAAAAAGGTTATAGTTTTTATCATTTGATTTCCGTTTCTGCCTTTGATGTAGAGGCCTTTTTGAAAAAAAAAAGCAAAGGTGAAAAGGGAAGGGGTAGAAGTAGCCGAAGATGAAGAAGAAAATTCATGCGGGTTCGGATAAGAGATTGACATTTCAACTAGTAGATATATTATTTATAGTATACTTTAAAGTTTCACTTGGTTTCTTTTTGATGAATAATCACATTTCCAAGAATATATTCCCATCATATTGTTTATATATACCATATTGCTAATATAATTAGATTTAGAGGAGAGATAA
>CAZOEM010000616.1:0-2174 GCA_964578735.1 uncultured Halobacteria archaeon
CTTTGGAGTTCGCAGATAGAGGCTACGTATTTCAAATCGGTAAAATCTTTTTAGAAGATAAGGCAGAGAATTTACTTAAGAATGATGAGATTAAGAAGGCGTTCTTGGGTGAGCGATGAGTGAAGAATAATTGATGATTTTTGTTCCCATTGTATATCACGTATAACTTCTACCTATTCACTTTAGGACGCAGATTTACACTGATTTACGCGGACTTAGGGAACTCCCTATAAATAATTTACCAATTTTGATAATTATCATAGACACAGATTTCACAGATTTACACAGATGCTACTGTCTTGATTATTAAGTTTTTACGGGTCGAATAAAAATTAAATTTATAAAGCAATACGCTACTTTAAATCTGTGTTAATCTGCGTTAATCTGTGTCAATAATTTATTTTCTAGTCATGCGGCATGTGGATGGCTTAAAGTAGAAAAAAAAGCGTTCTCACTCGTTCGCTAAACTATACGCATTAAACTGATATTCCAGCTTCTCTTACGTTCATTGTTTTAACAAGTTCCTTAACCTACCCCCCTGCTTTTTGGTCAGTTTTAACTTTTTCGCTTTGATTATCTCCGACAATCGCAACCTCGTGCTGGCGTCCATTTTAGTGCCCGAAAGCGCGGTCCTTACCACGGTTTCCCGCACTTTCTTCGTTGCATCGTTCAAACATCCTTCTACATACCGGGCATCATCAAATAACAAGAATAGATACTTGTAGCAATGCGCTCGAATATCATCAAGATTAGAATGTACGCCTCGTTCGAGCAATTGGCGCACAAAATTTGGGTCTAGCTCTTCGGTCAGCGAATATAAGGCATCATAGGCACTCAGTTTCAGATACTTATCACCATCTGATTTTACACTCTCCACATCTTCAAGTGACTGCATAATTGCATCCTTCTTCTCTTCTATCGTTGGCAACTGCGAGATATACCAGTCGCATACTTGTCTTCTCACGCAATTGAAATTAGAATCGAACCCGTTTACAATATTACTGAAAAATTGTATTTTCAGTTCTCGGGGCATCCCCTCAAATGACTGGAACAAATCTTCAATGAATGGCGGTAAAGGAACATCATATACTTCTGTTGCTTTAATCAGTTCTTCAAACGCATCCTGTATATGCCTAAATAAGTCAGATTCTCTGAGTAATTCAAAAACCTTCACACGATTCTCCTTCGCTATTGCTTCAGAATCCAGGAGTAAAGAAGTCGCTTTTTTTAATCGCTCTGAAGTCTCACGCCGGGATGCAATCTTTGGCAGACATAGATAATACCCTATTTTCACCGTGTCGCTCAGATGCCTATTGTTTAGTACAATCTGGAAATTATGGATGAAAGAGTCATCAGGACTCTGGTTGTCGTCCATCAGCAAATAGAGCAGGTATTCTTCTGTCAGGGGTTCATGTTCAAGCAGATAGCTTAAGCATAACTGAAAGGGTACTGGAGGGGATAAAAAGAACCCTGTTTCCTTATAGCTCTGCCTATCATCTTCTATCTTTCTTCTCATGATTGTTTTCAACAAAAATATCTTCTCTTCTTCTGTCAGATAGTCGGCATTGACACACGCTTCACAAATCCGTTCGTCTACATCCCCGTTCTCAATGCAGGTCAGAACTTCAAAATCCGTCTCAAAGCTCGTGACACCTTCGTTGTAATTAACTGCTGCATCCTCCACAAGCGTCATCAATTTTCTTCTCAAGTCATCGCTTATTTTATATCCCCTTGGTAAGAAGCGTTCACGGCAATACGTTAATACCTCCTCTTCATATCCGTTCATTTTACCTTAATGTCAAGACAGACCGCTCAAAGAGATTTATCGGAATTAGTAAATAACTCAAGTTCACACGCATATACTCCTCTTTTGGCATTATATCCGAAGTTTACTTCGTATATACCACCCTTTAACTGAAGCGTCTTAATCATTTTTTACCTCTTGACTTTAAATAGATGAGGCTGTATAAATAACTTGCATCTTTTTTCCCGGATGTTTTCAAATTCCACATGTACTGTGTTCTACTTCCCCACCGCCAATATTTTTTGGTACCTTTTGCTGTCGTGAAACGGCGGCAAAAGGTGGTGAAGCCTTTGCATAAAATTAAGATCAAATGCATTACTGATTTAATATCATTGATGAAGTTGCATTCATATGCATTTTATTTAATAAT
>CAZOEM010000617.1:0-2174 GCA_964578735.1 uncultured Halobacteria archaeon
GATGCTTTGCACAAAATAACTCCTGCATTTGAGATCATCATTGCAGAAGATGGCTCAACCGATGGAACGGACAAAATAGCAGAATCACTCGCAATGGAGTACCCTTACATAAAGCACTTGCATAGTAACGATCGTTTAGGACGTGGAAAAGCGTTAAATCGTGCATTTTGGGTATCGGAAGGCGAAATACTCGCATATGTTGATGTTGACCTCGCAGCCGACTTAAAACACCTTGAAGAACTAATAAACGCAATAAAAGAAGAGGGGTATAACTTTTCAACGGGCTCGAGAATGTTAAAAGAAAGCGATGTGAAGCGGTCTTTTACACGATTTATTGCGAGTAAAACATTTAACGCCTTAACACGGTTTTTATTGAACTCTTATATAATGGACCATCAATGCGGATTTAAAGCGTTCAAAAGGGGGCCGCTATTCGATATCCTTGATGACGTGAAGGATAATCACTGGTTCTGGGATACCGAACTGCTTGTACGGGCTCAAAGGAGAGGATATGCAATAAAAGAGTTCCCCGTGAGGTGGCGATCGGGTCGTAACACAAAAGTTGATTTGAAGAGAGATGTGATTGAGATGGGCTCTCAGGTTATAAGATTGCGGCGAGAGCTTAAAAATGTGAAAAAGGGTGAAAAGAATGTAGAATATAGCAAATGAGGATTGTGTAGAAGACATTAATAATATATAATACTACAATATTTATACAAACTGGACAAAAAAGAGAACAAATGAAAACAAGAAGAATGCCTTTTATCGTTTTTGAAGGATCTGATGGATCTGGACTCTCAACGCAGGCTTTTGAACTGAAAGAATGGTTGGAAAAGCAAAAATACGAAGTTCACTTGACAAAAGAACCTACAGATGGTTTAATTGGTTCATTGATACGTGGAGTACTGAGGAAAGAGTTAAGAGTCGATGCAGAAACATTCGCATTGCTTTTCACAGCCGATAGGATGTTACATATCAATAATACCATTTTGCCTCTTTTAAATGAGGGTGTGATTGTGATTTCAGATAGATATCGTTTGTCTTCTTATGCATTTCAATCATTAGACATTGACCTAGATTGGCTAAAAAAGATCAACGAAAAAACTATAACTCCTGATTTGACATTTATAATTGACACTCCTCCACTAATCTGCATGAGACGGATACAAAAACAGAGATTCCACGTAGAGTTATACGAAGAAATTGACAAACTTGAAAAAATTCGAGAGTTTTATCACAAATTAGCTAAAGAAGAGAGTAAAACATATTTGATAGATGGAAATAGACCAGTTAAACGTGTAAGTGCTGAAATTTCTAAGAAAGTTATCGATTCGAAAATATTAAAAGGTTTAATCACGAAATCCACTCAACTCCCAACACTATGAAAAGCCAAATAGGTAAATATCATGGAAATGCTGTTAGATGCGGAATTGGAAAAAGAGATAGGCACCATAATATTAAACGGCGATAAACGGTATGTCCAACCTGCATCATACGATATAAGAGTAGGCACTGAGATATATTTCCCAGAAAGAGGAGAACGGAAAGAGATCAAAAAAGGAGAGATTGAGCATTTACAACCGTTTGAAAGTGCTGTGATAAAAACTATTGAAGAAATAAAGTTGCCTAAGAATATGGCGGGTTTACTGCAGCCACGTTCAAAACTTTCGACCCTCGGCTTAATGTACACTGGTGGATTTATCGATCCCGGTTATGGTGGATATATATGGGTAAGCATAAGGAATATGGCTCCGAGGCATGAAGAAATAGAATATGGGCAAGCAATTGCCTCAATTCAGATTATTAAATTTAGAGAGGGTAGAGAGGTTATGAAAGGTTATGCGGAAGAACATGGACAAATTGATACATTATCAAAGGATAGAAGGCCTCCGATGCCAGAACGGACGTTATATGATTGGATAAAAATGAGCAGCAAATTAGATGATGTAGATACAAAAGTAAGCTCGATTGAAATAAAGGTAGATCATGTAAACAAAGCATTATTTGGTGTAGTGTATGCCACCGTTGCAGGAATCATAGCAGGATTGATAATAGTATTAGTTCAGTTCCTCTTAACGAAGGGTACATAATTACTTAGAACAAACATCAAAATATAACTATGACATCGCCAAAGAAACCAGTATCTTCATGGCTCGATTACGACTTCTTCAAAG
>CAZOEM010000618.1:0-2168 GCA_964578735.1 uncultured Halobacteria archaeon
CTACACTTATTTCAAACTAAACCAGGTAGCGAGCTATATTACGGTTACTCAAACCGTCCTCAAATTAATACTTCTTTCTCTATTTCAGATACTTCCGTCACACACAAAAGTGTCCCACTTCCATATCCAACTTAACCATTTAGTGCTCATTACCTAACTAATTCCTTTTGTGCTTTTATGTAATTTTAGCATTATATCCCACATTCCGCATATTTCGATATAAATTACTCATATATTTAAATATATACCAAGAGGCATACCATATCTTTATATATAACTCATTTCATATCGCGTATTTATGTCAATGTCTATACCATCTATGCGAGTGGCTCGAATTGCCCCTCTCGGTTATAGCAGCAAGGACTTGGGCCACCTTGGCATTGTAGCAACGGTATGCAGGGAAATCGGCCTGGCTAACGAGATTGACCAAATCGTGGGCGTAGATTCACGCCAAAAAGTGACCTGTGGTGAAGCAGTCGTCGCCATGGTCTTGAACGCTCTTGGATTTGTAGATCGACCACTCTACTTATTTCCAGAGTTCATGGCGACAAAGCCCCTGGAGTTGCTGATAGGCGAAGGGCTAAAAGTAGAGTGGTTCAATGACGATGTCCTGGGGCGGACTTTAGATAAACTATACAGGGCAGGCCATGAGGCAATATTCATGCGGATTACTTCCAAAGCGTACGGCGAGTATTCAGGACGCTTCCTTCACAACGATACCACCTCAATAAACCTTCAAGGTGAGTATAAGCATGAAGAAGGCGATCTGGAGGCTGTGCCAATAGAGATAACGCATGGCTTCTCAAAGGACGGTAGGCCCGATTTGAAGCAGTTCGTCATCTCTCTGGTCATGTCTGATAGCTTGCCTATCTTTATACAGGCTTTAAACGGAAATACTTCCGACAAGAAGCATTTCCGAGAGATAGTTAAGGAGTACGGGAAGTCATTGCAAGAGATGTGGGGTAAAGACAAAATCTGGGTATGGGACAGCGCAGGATACACAGAGCAGACAATAAAAGAAATTCCTGGGAGCTACAAATGGATATCACGGGTACCTGAGACGATAGCAGAAGCAAAAGAAGTGCTGGAAAGCATGGATGCAGAAAAGATGCACAGTACTACTCTCAATGGCTACCACATCTTCAGCACCGAGGCGGAATATGGCGGTGTAAAACAGCGATGGATTGTGGTATTCTCAGAGAAAGCGTTTGCGAGGGAGACGAAAACGCAGAAAAAGAAGATAGAAAAGGAGAAAGAGCAGGTGGAGAAGGCTGTGTGGCATTTCTCCAATCAAGAATTCCTCAGCAAGGAAGACGCACTGAATGCGGCACAGGAGATGGAAAAAGCATGGAAGTATCATAAAATAAGTGCATCGGAGGTCAAGACGAGGCGGAAGAAAAAAGACGGAGGACGAGGGAAGCCTCGAAAAGACGAGCCAACTCAGACCTTATACCGTATAAAAGTGACGTTTGAGGAGGATAAAGCTGCAATAGAGAAGGAAACGCTGAAGAAAGGGAAGTTCATCGTAGCTACAAACGTACTGGATAGTGATAAGCTAAGTGACGAAGAAGCGCTTAAAGCATACAAGGACCAGCAGCATGCTGAAAGAGGGTTCAGATTCCTTAAAAACCCTTTATTCTTCGCTCATAGCCTGTTCCTGAAAAATGAAAGCAGGATAGTTGCGATGGTGATGATAATGGGGCTTGCACTTATGATCTATGGCATAGCGGAGAGGAAGTTGCGAGAAGCGCTGGAGAAGGAGAGTGAGACAATTCCTGATCAGCGGAACAAACCAACGAAGAAACCGACAATGAGACGAGTATTCCAGGTTTTCGAGGGTATTACCGTCCTCTACCAGGATTCGAAGATGGTGAAGATCATGAACTTGAGACCAATACATATAAAAGTCCTTTCATTGCTCGGTCGTGAGTATGAGAGGATGTATTGTACCAGCTATGGATAGATATTGCGTGCTACAGGGGATCGTGGCAATGCAAAGTGGAAGAAGAAAGATGCTGTTAGTTTACATCATCTACTTTTTCATGCAAAATCGAGAGAGAATGACGAAAAAAAACAATAGTGTCCGAACTGTCATCGACAATACGTATGTACATCCATATAACATGCCATATTTAACAGGTTCATAGCTGTCGAAAATTCATAAAATC
>CAZOEM010000619.1:0-2166 GCA_964578735.1 uncultured Halobacteria archaeon
CTTGTTTGTATTACTTCATCCTTATTTATTAGTTGTTACATTGTAACAGATGATAAATGAGCTTTTTAATATCAAAATTGGTAAACTATTTACTGGGAGTTCCCTAAGTTATATCAAATCCTGAAATCCCGGGTAGTTTCATGTATCATTTAGACCCATTAGCCACCCCATCATTTCCAATTTAATCTATTGTTACGATGTAACACGCTAAATACTCCACGTATTTAGTCCGACACCATCTACAAGTGGCTTTTTCTCATTTTAATAACTAATTCGCGCACTTTCTCAAAGTCCTTATCCTTCTGCGATTTGAAAAATGCGTGCAGTATTATTCGCACCACCTCAGATTTTGTCAGTTCAATGTCTTTCGAGTTACTCGCAATGTATTCCACGCGCTCTGCGATAAATTCATCTACCCTTGTTAGTATCACTTTATCCTTTTTCATTTGATTGTTACATTGTAACAAAGGATATATACGTTCTTAACGTTCAAATCTGACAATTTAACCCTAAAGAAACTACATCAGTTTTTGGAATGAAAAGAATAGTAAGGGAACTCACAAATATTAATTTACCAGAACTGTATCATTTTTCAAGATTTTTTAAGACACCGATTAACGCAGATTAACACAGATTTAAAGTAGCGTATTGATTTTTTAATTTCGATTCAACCCGTAAAAACATAATAATCCGACAGTAGCGTCTGTGTAAATCTGTGAAATCTGTGTCTATGAGAATTATCAAAATTGGTAAATTATTTACAGGGAGTTCCCTAAAGTAGGAAGTGAAAAAGAAGAACAAAGTATGAAAGCTAAACAGAGGAGGAAATATGAATCCCCCAACAAATTTAAATATGTGGAATATCTATTCTATGGTGATAAAAACGATGTATGGAATAGAAAGGAAGAAAGTGGATGAACAAGGAAGACATTTGAAGATGAGATAAAGAAAATAGAGCGGGAGAAGGCGGCAGAAGAGATGGACAAACTTAGAGAGTACAATATAAGAAGTTGTGGCATAAATATCCTGTTAAAATGCTTAGAGAAAGCGAATAGAACACAGTAGCGTGTTTTTGTTTACCCTTCTTTCCACCCCATTCATTATATGCTTCCCTTTCAACGCCTCGATGCCGCCTTTTAGATATGCCCAAAGATGTCCGCGCAGGGTATTTGGAGAGATTCCTATAAGACAGCATCTGTCTTTATGGCTCAGTTTCTAGCTTTTCCGCTAAAGGGCCCACATTTTGTGCTGTACGTGGGGATCGAGGCGGTAAAATCGCTCGTAGCCCAAAGCTTGCATCTCTTCTTCTGTGAAGTCAATATTAATCATCTCTCTCACTTCTTAAACTTTATAGCTCTAACTAAAGGATGAGAGACTATAAATCATTATACCCTATTAGTTTACTGATAAAAAGCGCAATTTTTACCGGTGTGAAATATAACCTAAGGAAGGATGTTTTTGATAAGATGTTCTTCTGACTGGTAGCGGTCGGTTATGTGCCAACCGGGCCAATCGCGGCGGGAGCTGGAACAGCACGTCAGAAACTGCCTATCTGCTAATCGCAACCACAACAATCCCCGCAACCGCGCCAACGACCTCGGCTTTCGCATTCTTCAGCGCATCGTCATGCCGGAAGTGCACCGTTTACGGCTAGTGTGCCAGTGCGTAGACGATGACCAGACCGCTATCCAGTGTCGGTGTGTGCTTGCCGGACGAAGAGATAATTGCCCACCGCCTCTGGTAGGATGGTGAATTCCGAAGGCGGCGGGGGGTTTGTTATATTCTATTGCCTGTTCTCACGCTCCATTTTTAATTACAGCCCTTATAGCAAGCAAATCCAACCTCGACTGCGGCTTTAATATGCACTTTACCGGGTCAATGAAGAGAATATTCTCTTTAACGAGATATGTAATTTCAGGTGTAATTACGTCAAACGCGTAAGATTCAACAATTGAAAATCGATCAAGAATTTCTATTATTGCCTCATATCTTATCTCTATTTCTTCTTCTTCAAACAAAATCCTTTTGCTTACTATCTTTAACACACCTATTCGCTGTTTTATCTGCCCTATTCTCATTTCAAGCATCTCTTTAATCGTATTTTCTCGATCTTCACTATTTATCGTCTCGACTAAACATACCGGCTTTCCACCACAGTATTCCCAC
>CAZOEM010000620.1:0-2165 GCA_964578735.1 uncultured Halobacteria archaeon
TTGATAAAAGTATTCTGTGCAATTCTTGCCTATAGTGTTTCGTTTTTATGCAAAGAGGAGCTCAGCTAGAGCTAAGGTTTAGGTAGCAATCAGGGTCTGAGGGGTTTCATTTTTTTCTATAGAACCAGCATTCCAAGCATGACTTTCTTTTTTTCGAGCCAACTCAAATAATTGGGTCATATTCTGATCGGGAATAACTGCACAGAGAAAAAATTCGAAAAAATTTTGGGTAAATAATGTCTTATGATTTTTTTCAACAAAAGTTCTTTCATTAAGATATTCGACTTGTTTTCCTTGTTCCAGAGCAAATTGCTGAATGCTGGCTTTGGGATCGAATAGCGGTTCATCGGATTGACTTTTTAGATTTAAATTTTTTGATAGTGCGATGAGAGTTTTGTTGTATCTCCTGCAATTTTATCAAAAGGCGCCGAAAAACCTCTTCCTTTAGGTGGAGGATGTAAGGCGCTCTATACAGGTGTTTGTTGTTGTTCAATATATTTCCGAATAATATCAATGGGAGCACCTCCACAGCTACCAGCGAAATAGCTCGGAGACCAAAAGTTGCTTTTCCAAAGGAATTTGCGAATATATTCTCGACGGTCCCTTTTAATAAGTCGACTTGAAACACCTTTCAAGCTATTTACAAGTTTTGAGATACTTACTTTTGGCGGGTAGTTCACCAATAGGTGGACATGATCATTTTCACCATCAAACTCTATGAGTTCTGATTCAAAATCATCACAAACATCAGAGAAGATTTGTTTCAGGTCCTTTAAAATTGTTTTGTTAAATACTTTCCTGCGATACTTAGTGACAAAGACCAAATGTACATGCATGTTGAAAGTGCAGTGTCTTCCATGACGAATAGATGTTGACTTTTTCATAGACCAAATTGTAGCATCGGTTCATGTTAATCCGCAAAGCCTATAAGTTTCGATTAAAGACAGATCATGAGATTGAAGAGAAACTGACGCAATTTGCTGGTTGCTGTCGTTTTTTGTGGAATAAAGCTTTAGCTCTTAACCTAAGAAGACTGGAAGAAAAGCAACCTTTAATGTGGTATAGAGAGCTTGCATTTTGGCTTACTTTTTGGAAGCGAACAAAAGAGCATCAATTTTTAAAGCAGGCCCATTCTCAGCCCCTTCAACAAACCTTAAAGCAATTAGAAAGAGCTTTTAAGGATGGGTTTGATACAAAACAGCCACTTAAACGAATTCCTAAATTTAAAAAGAAATTTTCTGGGGATACCTTTAGTTACCCTCAGGGATTTAAATTCGATAACCGACGTGTATATCTCCCCAAGATAGGATGGGTTGGTTTTCACAAAAGTCAAAATATAGAAGGAACTCAAAAGAATCTGACTGTGAAAAGAGAGGCTGATGGGTGGTATATATCGGTCCAAGTAGAACTTGAGGTTCCAGATCCGAAACACTCTTCACAATCCTGTATTGGAATTGATCTTGGGGTTTCGCGGTTTGCTACTCTCTCTACAGGAGAGTACTATAAACCTCTTCATTCATTTAGAAAGCACGAGACAAAACTGGCTAAATTACAAAGAGATCTATCCAGAAAGGTTAAATATTCAAACAATTGGAGGAAGCAGAAAAGAAAAATTGCCAAGCACTATCGTAAGATTCGAAATTGCCGAAATGACTATATCCATCAAATCACAAGAAGAATAAGCAAAAACCACGCTTCCGTCTTTTTGGAAGATTTGACGATCAAAAATATGTCAAAATCAGGAAGAGGATCCCCGGAGGTGCCAGGTAGATATGTAAAACAAAAATCTAGATTGAACAAGTCTATCCTTGACCAAGGATGGGGAATCTTTTGCAACTTTCTCCGTTACAAACTGTCTTGGTTAGGAGGAGTACTCCGATTTGTGAATCCACGATATACCAGCCAGAAGTGCCCAAAGTGCTCGTATATTGATTCTGAAAATAGACCGGGCCAATCAAAATTTAAGTGTCTTAAGTGTGACTATGAAAGTAATGCTGACCTAGTCGGCGCACTCAATATTTTAGCGGCAGGGCTTGCCGCGATAGCCTGTCAAGCGAATCCCATAAGGGGTCGGCAGCAGGAACCTGTAGGAAACCGCGAGGGAGTACTATCCTGTGTAGTCTAATCACAGGAATCCTCTTCCTTTAGGGAGAGGAGGATGTCAA
>CAZOEM010000621.1:0-2157 GCA_964578735.1 uncultured Halobacteria archaeon
TATTTGATAACAAGTGATGTGTCCCAGTGTCCCACCTTTATTTGAAAGTCAACCAGTAAGGAGCAGGTGAGGGAAGGTAGCATAAACGCAGCGATGCAGTTTTTGGGTAAGACAAGAGCGGAAGCAGAGAAGATGGCTGATGAAATGATGCCAAAGCTACCACGGTGGCGAGAATAAGGGGGTAGGAACAAACATAGGGTGTGATTGCACTCCCTATTTTTCTCTTTTTATATTGGTTGAGGCGAAAAATGAGTGAGAAGTTTCAGTTAAAAGGAGGTATATGCGCACTAAGTTCGGATATACCACTAAATTGGGGTGATATGCGAAGTGTGTTCGAATATAACCTTTATAGTAGTCAAATTCTTCCAATTGAACATTTTTATTTTATCTAAAAAATCGATAAATTCAGCAATCAAGCAGGGACAAATAAGGCAATATTTTCCATGCTTATAGGACTTAACTGCTCTCAGGTCTGCAAAGCCAATGGTATTGTAACGTCCGTGAACTTTGGCAAACAGACTCTTCCTACGGCAGTCTATCCCCATTGAATCAAAAGGGGGATAATTCGTGTTATTCTCCCTACATTCTATTGCAGGGGTTTGAAAGATTTT
The DNA here is from genome assembly GCA_964578735.1 of uncultured Halobacteria archaeon. Lineage (GTDB taxonomy): Archaea > Halobacteriota > Syntropharchaeia > Alkanophagales > Methanospirareceae > Methanophaga. The sequence goes on from CAZOEM010000621.1 coordinate 612, forward strand.
ATTTTCATTAAGAAAACGGTTTTGTATCAACTCTGATTCCTCTGATTCGGGGTGCTCGTGGTCTATGAGTTCTTTCAATAGGGTAAGATTTTCTTTAGAAGCACGAGCATTTGCTAAATTATATGCATCGGAGACTTCAAATCTCCAAATTCCGCTTCACCGTTCTTCGGCTGAACCCAAAAATCCTTGCAATTCAGTCAATGTCTCTTCCTGTATAACCACCAAATTGTTTTTGACAAGCAAAAAGATAATTACGCCTGAATCGCGTTTCTTTGTGCGAGATTTCCGTCAACGACAAAGTATTTACATACGCATGGACAATGTTATTACAGGTGATGGAAATGGGCGAGTTGAGATTGAAAATACCAGAGGAGTTTGAAGATAAAATAAAAGAGCTTCCTGGAATGGAAGACATGATTGTGGATTTCATAAGATTGAAGATTTTCGAGCATGAATTGAAGAAATCAAAAGAATTACAGAGATTTATACTGGAGTCGCTGTCAGCAAAGAGCAAATTGTCGCTGGAAGATGCTGTCGAACTGGGGAATAAAGTGAATGAAGGCCTACTTGAAGAGCTCAAAGAGAAAGGGTTAGTATAGATCTATATGAAACTGGTTGTAGATGCAAATGAGCTGTTCGCAGGAATAATCGCTAAGGGCAAGAATTTACAAAGTTGGACGCTTGGCATAATGTTTTCCGATGAGGTTGAATTGTTTGCACCTTTCAGGTTGCTCGCAGAATTAGAAAATAACCGGGAGGAGATAAGGAGTAAGTCGGGATTTTTCTTGCATGACTTTGAAGCTTTTGTTGGTATCCTCGAGTTGAGAGTCAGATTCATCCCTCTGGAGCAGTTTTTGGATAAAATTTCAGAGGCTAAGGTGCTGGCACCGCATTTGAAAGATGTAGAATATTTCGCATTGGCATTGAAACTCGATTGCCCTATCTGGGCGCAAGAAAAGGCATTTAAGAAACAATCCGGAGTCAAGGTATTCGCAACTTCAGATTTGTTTCCGCTTTTATTTGAACTATGATTGCTGTTCATTTTGGATAACAATCAATTATTCAAAGGCATTCTAACGCCAATATCAAATATTATGAACTTGGCATAAACCTCTATGAGCTTTCTCAAAACCATTTGAACTGCTATCAAATGCAATCAAAGAGACTAATAGTTCGAAAGAGGGTAATTCAATAGATTCTCCAGCTAAAATTTTCGAACTCGCGGAAATAAGGGCAGATAATGCAAAAAACAGGGATATTCTCCCTGTTTGTCCCGTGTGGCAGACGATACAGGACTCGAACCTGTGGCCTCTTCGATGTAAGCAAAGCGCTCTAACCAACTGAGCTAACCGTCCAATAAATATTTTGTTTAAATTAAACTTAAACCTGATATATCCACATCAAATCTACCAACAGTCATAGAATACTTTTAAATAGTCACCGCTTTATATGTATAAATAAGGTGATTGTTTCTTATGAAAGGGGATGATGTAATAAAGATTTTTTTAAACCCGTTAGGGAGTGAAACGAGAGTGTACCGGAGTAT
>CAZOEM010000622.1:0-2154 GCA_964578735.1 uncultured Halobacteria archaeon
GTATTTGATAACAAGTGAAGTGTCCAAGTGTCCCACCTTTATTTGAAAGTCAACCATTAACACCCGTTGTGTCCCAGGTAAACGTTGTGTTCTTTGTTACCATAGGTCCCAATGATAAGAGCGGGATTTCAAATGTTTTATTAAAGTTTGAATTGCTGATGTTAATCTCAATTTTTGTATCAATAAACCTCATATTTGGCACTTCATTTGTTATAGAGATATTTATGGGGACTGGTTCATTTTGATCGTATTGTGTCTTTGGAATTGATACTGTAAAGTCGAATTTTTCGATTAACAGCGTTCTTGTTACGTTTTTCTCAATTTCATCTGACTTAACGGTTACGTTCAGTGCACTTAGACCGGGTATCGTTGGCGTAAACTCGATTGGCACTTGCCTTACTTCTCCTTCATCAATGTCCCCTACATCTTCAATAACGCCTACATTTGTGAGTATCTGAACATTGTGTAATGCCTCAGCTCCCGTATTCTTTATGTAAACCGTCAAATTGCATGGTTCGTTAGTAAGTGTTTCTATTACACTCGTATGTTGCTCGATCCCTATGCTTTCCTGACTTGTCAAAATGTCTATCCAGATATCAGGATATAGTAGCTGGGCACATGCTCTATTATTTGTGTAATATTGTTCTAGAAATTCGTTATAAGGGCTTACCAAAACGCATATCTCCTTAACTCCCTCCACAGCAGTCCATTCTATACAGGCTTCTGCAGAATCACCTGCCTCCACATCTATGACGTCTTCTCCTGCCAAAATTCCATTTGTTGCTGGGTCTCCAGCATAGAACAGGATAGAGGTATTGTGCGCATCCGCCTCTCCAACATTATGAATTGTTGCGTTTATTGTTATTTCTTCACCAGGATCTGGATTATTATTTGAAAGGTAAATATCAGAATCGCTTAAGGTTAAATCTGGATATTGTTCTACCCATACCATAGCAAATGCTTCCCTGGCAAACTGCTCGTCATCAACTGTTCCTGAAGCGGTAACTGTTACATCATAGTTTCCCCATAGACTCGTATTTGTATATGGGTTTGCATATATTCCATCGTTTGCCGCTTCATCGTTGTGCGAGCCGTCATCATATAAGGTGGTGTTCTCGATTGACCCATCTGGTCTTTTGATCTCTGCAGTAACAGAAGCACCTGTTAATGGGGCGGCATCGCTTTTAAGTTCGGCTTTTATAAGAATTTCTTCACCTGGGTGGTAGCGGGGTTTTGCTAAGTCAAGGGAAAGCGTTATAGGACTCTCCAAGAAAGTCATTACAATGTAATCTTCACCTTCCTCAGGCACATCGACTGCGGATACGTTTACTTGCCAAGTTCCAGCCTCTGGGGTTTCAACAATGTATTCCTCAGCAGTGATGTTCGACTCTTGATAGTAAGTAATATTTGGCTCGCTTTCAGCAGCAGATGGGTCGATTCTCTGTAGTAGCAGTAACTTCTACTTCATATAATCTTTGCTCGCCTGGCAAGAGTTTGTCGGAAATCGTCGGGGCTAGTTGGATAGGCACTTGTTGTCGCGCCTGCATGAATGTAGATGAGATTTGATGATCGGGATCGTTCTCTAAGATCTCTACTATGCGATGCAACACTTCATCATTCGTGCATAATTCAGTATGATCTACATGGTATATTTCGAGTGGTATGCCTTCCAGTTCAACCTCAACGGTCCGAACTATCCTGTCATTCTCGTGATGAGGATAGAATAAAAGGAACGGCCATGCGTACCATACCGATTTATCTCCAGCAATGGTGAAGTAGGTAGTGCTCACATCTGTGTAGGTAGGATTGCTATTCAAGTCGTCAATGAATTTGCTGCCTGGCCTCATCTGTTCTTCTAAAGGTGGGTGGAACACAAAAGAGAAAGGGACGCCACCGCCTGCTGTTATCACAGCCTTCGCTAAACTTATCATTATTTCCTTAGCGTAGTGCCGCATCGAGAAATAAACAGCGCCTTTATTTGGCGTTCCAAGCATTATGAGCTTCCTTACAGTTTCACCCCCATCCATCTTCTCTATATGCCATCTTGCTACTAAGCCACCCATATCATGCGCGATGATATCAACCTTATCCACATCGCACGTTTGTTTTACCTCATTAACCTTATCAGAAAGCTCACCAGCATATCCAGTAATT
>CAZOEM010000623.1:0-2144 GCA_964578735.1 uncultured Halobacteria archaeon
AGAGTGTTTGCTACTGAAAATGTAACATTAATTCTGGCTACTTCGCTCAAAAATTAATGTGTAAAATTGATGACGATTTTTGGTAAATTTATATCCGGGAGTTCCCTTACTACGGTGGGAAGCCAGTGTGTCTGGTTGAACTCGTGAACTGCGAAAACAGGGAAGAGAAAGCCAGAGGGATGTTTATATTCAGAACCGGGGAGATAGAAACCCGATTGAAGCTTGTTAAGGAACTGGGAGACGAGATAACGATAGGTAGCAGGCGTTGTGATGTGCACTATGAGAAATTGGTTAATGTCTTGAAGACGTTTGTAAGCAGAGATGAGGTTGGAATGAACGAAGTGGATGAAATATCTAAGAGATATCTGGTTAAAAATAATATTCTCTTCGTGGACCCTCTTAGGAAGATGATGAAGCCCCAATCAAAATTGAATCTGCGAGCGATACGAGAAGTGATGAAAGAAACATAAGCATAAAATAAAAACCGGGTGGTACTACTATGAGTGAGATCGAGATACTGCATCTGTCCGACATCCATTTTAAAAAGAAGAAAGACGACGAGAAAAAAACCTTTCGAAAAGATGTAAGAGCGAAAATGCTTGCTAAAATCCAGGAGCATATCGGCAACAATAATTTGGACCTCGATTTCGTTTCCGTTACAGGCGACATTGCTTTTTCGGGAACGGAATACGAAGAGGCAAAAAGTTTCTTTAAGGAGCTTAAATCTGTATTGCCAGAAAAAACCGTCTTTCTTCCCGTACCGGGCAATCACGATGTGGATAGATACTATGTAGATGAGTTTTGTTATCTCCACGAAATCGTCAGGAAGGGGAAAACCGATAGATTCCTTGATACTAAAAAGAAAATTAAGAACGCCATCAATGACAAGTTCAAGGCTTATAGAGAATTTTCAGATAACTTAAATCCAGCACTCTACGAATCAGAAGACGATTACTTTTGGGTAAAGAATTTCAAGGATAAGGACGTATCTTTCCTGGGTCTGAACAGTGCATGGGCATCCGAAAGCGAAGAAGACCCGCATAATATCACCTTGGGCTATCCGCAGGTGATGCGTGCTTTTACAAAATCAAATTGTTCAACCAAAATTCTTCTGATGCACCACCCATTATTTGAGTGGTTTAATGGGGAAGATTTTTCTCGATATCGAGGGGAAATACTCAGCCGTTGCGGGTTGATACTTCATGGACACGCCCATTTTGATACCGCATGGTTGGTAGGAACCCCATCCACATCTTGTATCAATCTTGGAGCAAACGCATCTTATACGGGCGACAGGGTGGGATTCATTGGTTTCCAGTTCATCAAAGTCAAATCTCAGGAGGAAGGTTTGAGCGTGCGGGTCTGGCCCTATATCCTTGATAGAAGGGAAAGAATAGCATTCTTCTCAGATACTCACCGCTGGAAAGGGCAGAAGGGAAAGCCATATTTTGATCTTGATACGTTCCCGTCTTCTTCAACAGAGCCTGGGGAAATCTTACGAGCCCTTGAAATCCCGCCGGAATACAAGGACTGGGTAAGAGAATTCTATTCGACAATTTCTTATGATCCGTTGGCGAAAAAAGGAGAAGTACTTCCTGTTCAACTACTCGAGGTCTACATTCCTCTTGAAACCGCCAATCCATTTCATAAGGCGGAAATGGCGCGAATGAGTAAGGATCGTGTTGGAAAATCACGATCTGAACTTAAAGATGAGCATGGCGAAGAAGCGGATTTGAAAGAGCCCACAACAATAGACATCGAGGCGCTTCTGGGGCGGGTAAATTGCATTCTTCTTCGCGGCAAAGCAGGTATGGGTAAGACCACATTGATAAAACATCTCGCTAACACAATAACCGAAGGCTCGTGTCAGAGCTCTCTTAGGGACTACCTCCCGGTGATGGTATTTCTAAAAGACCTCTGGCTCGTTTACCATGAAGAATTGAAAAGAACCAGAAGGAAAATCACTTTTGAGCCGCTACTGGAAGCGTACCTCGAAAAAACCAAATGCCCCCTTAACTTGGCCGTTATATCCTATTTCCTTCAACATAACAGGGCCTTGTTCATGTTCGATGGTCTGGACGAAATACCGGAGGAAATTCGAGATGACCTTGTCGAACTCATCGCGGATTTCCAATTCGAGAACA
>CAZOEM010000624.1:0-2141 GCA_964578735.1 uncultured Halobacteria archaeon
ATGGATGGAAATTTGGCGTTATCTTTGCGGATATTGACTATTTCAAAAAGGTAAATGACAACTATGGACATGATGTCGGAGATATGGTCTTGAAGATGGTTGCAAAAACCCTGGCAGAAAACATCCGCTCATTTGATATTATCGGAAGATGGGGTGGAGATGAATTTCTCGTGCTTCTGCTAAATGTCAACGCAAAACAGCTGCGCACAATTGCAGAAAAACTCATATTGCTTGTCTCAGAATCAAGCCTTAATACCGGAGATGCAAACATTCGGGTCACGATCTCCATAGGTGGAACACTCGCTGGTAACAAAGATTCCATTAATGGACTTGTCAAAAGAGTGGACAGCCTTATGTATAAGAGCAAATCATTGGGAAGAAATCGTGCAACAATCGACACTGCACAAAGGAAATGAAACTACAAGAAATCGGATACATACATTTTTAATCAATATACAAGTTTAAGGAGGTTTCCTATGCCGGATCTTAAAACCAAGTATATGGGTTTCGAGCTCAGTAATCCACTGGTTGTTGCAAGCAGTAGTTTGACAAAAAATCTCGACGGAGTGAAGCGATGTGCAGATGCGGGTGCAGGTGCGGTTGTGCTTAAGTCCTTATTTGAAGAACAGATAAATATTGAAGCTAAAGAAGTTGAAGAATATGTTCTGCCCTACTGGCACTCCGAGGCATTCGACTATGTAAGACAAATGACCATGGAACTGGGTCCCGAGAACTACCTGGAGTTTGTTGAGCGGGTAAAGAATGAGGTTTCTATCCCGGTAATAGCAAGCCTGAACTGCATCTCCCCCAAATGGTGGACTAGTTATGCGAAAAAAATAGTTAATGCAGGAGCGGATGCAATAGAGTTGAACATCGCAGTAATGCCAAGTGATCCATCCAGGAATAGTCGCACGATTGAAAATCTATATTTGAAGATTCTCGAGGCTGTAGATGCGAGCATCAACATTCCTATAGCAATCAAAATAGGTCCATATTTCACCTCGATGGCTCACATGGCAAATGAGTTTTCCAAACATGGAATTGCCGCCTTAGTGCTTTTTAACCGTTTTTACCAACCGAATATTGATATCGAGAAAGTTGCACTTGCACCAGGATACAGCTTCAGTTCCCCGGAAGAGATGGGACAATCCTTGAGATGGATTGCGCTACTATCCGGCAAGGTGAATTGCGATCTTGCTGCTGCAACAGGAATACACGATACTTCGGGTGTTATTAAACAAATACTGGCAGGCGCAAATATCGTGCAACTGTGCTCAACTTTGTATCTGAACGGTCTTAAGCAAATTGGTACCATATTGGATGAGCTCGGTCTATGGATGAAAAAACATTCGTTTGAAACGCTTGATGATTTTAGAGGTAAGTTGAGCCGGATGGAAAGCCCGCATCCGGAATCTTATGAAAGAATTCAGTATATTAAAGCACTCGTAGGAACTGACTAAATATGTTCGCCAGTCAGAAAATGAATACTTGTCCTAACTAATCTCTAAAGAATTGCCAAAAACTTACTACTTGCCATAGAACCAAACTGTCATTATAGAAGTATATTAAAATGGATAGAAAAAAACATTGGCTTACATATATTGACGACAAAAGAAAAACTAACCTCCTTTCAATCTTCGAAGAGCTTTCCCTGCTTCTTGAAAGGGCTAACCCAAAATTTATTATCATAGGCGCAATGAGTCTTCTCTTGCAGGGTTACATAAGGGGATATAAAGTACTCTGGGATATAGACCTTTTATTCAAAGATATAAATGCGATTATGGGTCTCTCTAAGGCAGAAAAATCAAAACGCCTTAGGATTTTCGAAATGGACTCGAGCATTGTTCAAAACAAAAATATCGGTAGTCTCCATACAGTCTGGTCGTTTGATAAAACCTGGTTTAACGTTGATTACATAGTAAAAACAGGTCTGTTTGATTTCTATAATCCCTTAAAGAGAGGAAATCAGGTTTATTACATAGAGACGGTAAGATTTCAGAATAAAGATTACCATATCAAACTGTTGCTTGCAGACGTGTCCGACATATTTGTCGAGAAAATGACCTTCCCGAGAATGCAGAGACAGCTTCAGCAAAAAGATGATTTGGGCATCGATATAAGACACTGTGTAAATATGCTCG
>CAZOEM010000625.1:0-2139 GCA_964578735.1 uncultured Halobacteria archaeon
AAAAGGTTTATGAGAATGCAATGATGATAGAACTTAATTTTGGCACTAAACCGGAAGTTAAACGTAAGGCATTTGATAATTTGAGGAAATAGTTTTCTGCGTAAATCTTTGTATATAACGTATAACTTCTACATATTTAATTTTGAAATACCTTATTGAGAATAGCCCATGCGGTTCGTCTTCTAAAAATGACATTGAGACCAATGAATATTCATCGGAGAGATGGAAATGGTAAATAAGGATAAGATGCAAAAAGCCATCTATATCCTTGAGTCCATCGGCGTATCCTTTTTATCCCGGAATCCCGTGCGTATAACTCCAATGGGTCTCGACATCACCTTGTCCATATCTTTTATTATGCTTTACCCGGAACCAAACTATGCGTACTTCTCATTTAGATATGGCGTAAAGCCATATTTATTGAAAATCGCTTTCCCTTCATCAGAGGTAACGAAATCAACGAATAGCTCTGCATATCCCTTGTTCTCAGAAAACGTTAGCGTGCCTATGGGTATTATCTTTATGATATTCTGTTCTTTGGGTATTTCTATAATATCGGTTTCTTTATCAGTCCCCAGCAAAGATGCTTTCCATACTATTGACGCATCCGCCGTGCCCAGGCATATGTCAACTACCAGCTCATTTACCGTAGCGGTGCGAGCAATGACATTCACATCCACGGCATCAAAAATCCCGTTCTCATCCAGTATTTTGTTCGCAATCTTACCACACGCAGCTGCTTTTGCGTCCCCAAGAACAACTTTCACGCCTGGCTTTGTGAGGTCTTCCAAGCAAGTTATATCCGCGGGATTCCCATCGGGAACCACTATCACAGGTATATGGTACGCTACAAGCTGCTCATAGTCAACAAACCCTTTCTCTTTCGCTTTATCTATATAATACGTTGCCCCGGGCATGTAGACATCTCCCTGTTGCGTTAGTTCTATCTGGCTCAAGAGCGTGTTAGAACCGCCATAGTTGTAGTTCACGGAAACGCCATAATATCCCTCCTGTTCAAACAACTGTCCAAGTTCGTCCATTGGCTTTCTCATTCCGGCGCCGGAATAGACCATGATTGAAGATGGCTTCGGCATTTGTATCGTCACCGTCCTACCCCTCTGATCGAGCAGCGTAAGCTGCCTCTCCTTATCCAGAATGATTAACTCCGTCTGCGCCATATCCAGCATGCTTATTTCCCCATCGTAATTAGCATCTGAAAAGTCCGTGGCTGGTTTCTTACTAAAGATTACTAGTTTTATGTATGTCACGTCACGCATGTTAACGTCCCCGTCTTCATTGGCATCGCCATAAATAAAAGATTTTGGAGTATCTGCACTTCCGTACGCTTTTAGCATTTCTTGATCCTGGTCAGCGGCAATTGCGGGTAATGTCATTAAAAATACCAAGCACAGCACTACCACCATTTCCACCAATACTATCATTTTATTTTTGGTTTTCATTTTCATTTTTTTGCCTCCTATATTCCTTATTTACTTGCTCTACTTCTTTCGTTTTTTTGGGGGGGGGGGAAGATAAAAAATCTCCCATCAACAGAATTTCCTTTTTCTTTATTCCTCCTTTCCTCTTCTTCTCTTTAGCAACATATAGGCAATCCCTGACATCGCTGCTATTGCAAATATCGCCCCGAATCCTGGCGTTTTCTCTGGTGGTTTTGGCTTACCCTCTGCGCCTGGCAGTGCTGTGGACTTTGGACCTGGTGTTACTCCATGTGCTGATGTTGGTGTTGGTTTTGGTTTTCCTTCAGTTGGCGTTGCTGCTGCTTTTCCCGTTTCTCCAGGTGATAAGGTCGGCGTTGGACTCGTTGTCACTTCCGATGTCAGTGTAGGCATTGGTGTAGGCGTCGCTGTTTCTTCCGGCGCCTCCGTTGATGTTGCCGTCACAGACCATATCCAGGTGTGCATACGGGATAAGCCTATTTCTGTGCCCGTTGCGATTGCCGATACGTTCCATGTGCCCGCAACTGCACTCTTTGTAAAAGTAGCTTCTGTTACGTCTTTATCTGTTTCCACTTCTGTACCATTTATCTGCCACCTAATATCTGATGTCTGATCTACGCTAATCCCAAAAATCATTGACTCGCCTTCCGTACTGCTTACCACCTCTTCCGCAGGGTCCCAT
>CAZOEM010000626.1:0-2138 GCA_964578735.1 uncultured Halobacteria archaeon
GCGTCGGGTTCCGTTCCTTTAAAACATCTCTTATCGATAGCTTTCCTTTCTTTCTATTATTCATTCGTTCGTTCGTAATTCTTTATATGATTAATAAATTTTATTAATTTAACGTTCCAGACCTTTATAAAGTTACGCAGGGGACAAAAACAATAACAATTACAGAAGATGCGTATAGAAGGTCAAAAGTGGAAAAGATGGGAGGGATGGGCTTCAGCGAGCTTATCCATTGGCTTACCGATAAGAACAGGAAAGTTTCAGAGTATAAATAATCATGTCCTTCGCTGTTTCATGTGGGTAGATGTGGTTAGGATGTTGTCAAACAATATTGAGTCACCCATACAAAATAGCGAAGAGCCAATAATAAATCAGATCAAGGAGAAAGATTAAAGCAAAAATGTTAACAGAGACTATTGTTGACAGATTCAATAGAAAAATCAGATTTACAAGAGAACGGTGGGACTACATTGTTTCTAAGCGTCCTATAATGAGTGAATACCAAAAACAATTCATAGATACAATAAAAGAGCCAGAACTCATTAAAACGAGTGTGTATGACCCAGAAGTAGTTTTATATTACAAACACTTTAAAAATATATTAGGTGGGAAATATATAGTTACCGTGATAAAAATGAATACAGACCGATTTGTATTAACTGGTTATATCTCAGACAGAATCAAAGAAGGTGATGTGATATGGAGAAAAGATTGAAACTGTGGTACGATAAAGAAGGAGATGTCCTGGAGATTTCCGCTGGTGAACCCCAAGAGGCAATCTCAGAAGAAATTGGGGATGACGTAGTCCTACATCGGAACTTCAAAAAAGAAATTGTTGGTTTCACAATACTAAATTTCCGAAGGCGGTTCGAGAAAATGGGGAGAGAAGACTTGCCGATAAGCGTTGAATTTTTTGCGCTTTCCAAAACGTAAAAAGTCTGAGCTTATCAACGAGTTAAAGTATTAAAAATCATGGAAAATGATATTTAGCATACAGTTTGGGTAAATTAATATTTGCGTGTTCACTTACTGTTATTTGACCTACTTGCATCAATACGAAAGCTCAAAATATTTATGGGTGAAGAAGTTATTGAACATAGCAATAGATGAAAACGGATTATTCATTCTCTTCAGAAGGCATATTGAAGAAGGTTCTCGGATATGGGTACCAAATAGAGCCCGCCGCTTTAAACATCCTCGAATCTCTGGGCGAGGAAAAAGTCATTGATATCTTGGACGCATTCACAGATAAGTTCCCGGACACGATTGTCATTGAGGGCAAACAAATAGAAGCGATTCTTGAAAAGACACCATCAAAAGAAGCTGCGGAAACGAATAAATTCGCGCTATGCGGGAAAATAACGCAGATTTACGATGGTAGTGGTCTTATTCAGCGTTGCCCGAAATGCAACAGATGGATAATCGATGACTTTTGCATTGTTCACAGCGATGTTAAAGGAATCTGGGATTTGAGAATCAAAGCTCGATTTGACAATGGAAAAGTGCGATGCACATTGATCTTCAAGAAGGATGCAACAGAGAAAAGTGTGGGTATCACACTGGAAGAGGCGAAGAAGTTGGGTGAAGTGGCAACGCTGGCAAGAATAAAAGAAGCTTTGGTCAATAGGAATTTCAAAGTCGCCGGCATAGAACTAAATGGAGGAAATTTCCTTGTAAAGGATATTAGCGAAGTATAAAATGGCGGACATCAAAAATATTCAAACGATCTTTAAAAAGCTTTACGGGATAATAATAAGCGCTAAGGATATTTCTGAAGAGGATTTACGAGTTGAATTTGTTAAAAGCGGTATTCTCAAAGAGCTCGGTTACAAGGGTGAGTTAAAAGACATACGATTTGAAAAAAGTATAAAAGGTAAAAGAAGCGACCTACTTGCATTTGACGACTACAAAAACGTTAATTTCGTGGTGGAATTCAAGAAGGCGTTAGATTTAGAACACGATTTTGTACAACTCTGGGAGCGGTACGTAAAACCGCTAAAAGCGAGATATGGGCTGCTTACTGATGGCCAGGAACTTGAGATATATGAACGGGTGAACACTAACAGTGAGCTAAAGATAAGATTAAACCTTAGCGAGGTTACCTTATCCCAGTGCGAAGAGATATATGACTGGCTAAAGAA
>CAZOEM010000627.1:0-2138 GCA_964578735.1 uncultured Halobacteria archaeon
TATACAAACGAGAGGGCATTAAAGATACGGACCAGAGCGAGGATTGGGTTCTGCTACCCTTGGGCGCTTCTTATTTCCCATCCGAAATTATCCGCGGTTTTGGTGAAGTAACCGCGTTCGTATCGCCTGATTGCAGTTTCACCATTTTGCAGAGCGAGCTGGATAACGCTTCTTCATCCTTGTATATCAACTTGTACCAATTTGAAAACCCGTATCTCATGGACCTCGTTTTGGATGCCTTAGATAGAGGTGTCGGCGTGTTTCTGCTGCTTGAGGGTAACCCGATTGGCGGGATTAATGATGACGAGCTATATATAGCAGCGAAGATAAGAGCAAGAGGTGGGGAAGTTCGTTTTGCCAATGATTCGTTCATAAACCATGCCAAGTATGTCGTTATTGACCGTGAAACAACCATGATAATGACCGAGAACTGGAAAAATACCGGGATACCTTATGATAACACATTCGGAAACCGTGGCTGGGGCATCGTTATAAGAGCTCAAGCAGTGGCGAGTTATTTCAAAGCTGTATTCATAGACGATTTCCAGCGCGGCGAAGTAGATTTACCGGCAGAGTTAGAAACAGAAAGCATTAGCCGTGACATACCCAAAAGCACTTACATACCGGTTTTTCTGCCTCTTACCCTGAATTGCAATTATACTCTGCTCCCTGTTTTAGCGCCTGATACCGCTATGAGTAACGAGACGATACTGGGTGCAATAGACGAAGCAGAAGAGAGTATTCTTGTGCTGCAGTTCTCAACTAGTAGATTCTGGGCTGACGCGGACAACCCATTCATATTCGCGTTAATAGAAGCAGCAAGACGAGGCTGTGAAGTTAAAGTGCTGCTGGACTCCAAATATTTAGAGGGGAATAACAATAATGATGAAGTCATTTCGTGGCTGAGACAGGTAGCGCAGGCCGAACATTTGGATTTAGAATCGGAATTGGCAGATTTAAATGGGTTGGGGCTCCTGAAAATACATAACAAGGGGTTAATCGTTGATGACCGGAAAGTGGTTATAACATCACTGAACTGGAACGCTAATTCTATTCATAACCGAGAAGCGGGCGTAATAATAGAGAACGCTGAAATAGCTTCGTTTTTCACTGCTGCTTTCTTCCACGATTGGAACGTGTCGGTAAAAGAGGACGGAGAAGCGGAAACAGCCATAAACCTGAAAATTATAGGGGTTATATTAACTCTGCTCATCTCTTTTGTTATCTTCAGGGTGGTTAAGTGGTATAAGAGGATATAGTAGAGGTCCTATGTTCAGTTGTGAATTATAAATTGCGAATTACGAATTACGAGTCATTTGCAATTTTAGGATTATCGCTTCTTCGCTATTCAAGTTGTGGCGATGATTTTCTAACAATCGGAACCAATTTTAAAAAATCCTCTTGAATTCTTAATGATTACACTTGATAAGAATTCATTATGGCAATAGACGTCAATTATCTGTTGGAGAGATTATATACTAGACAGATGGAATCTGAAGGATATTATGGGACCGATGTCACAAAACAGTCCAAAGAACTGGGTGTTACGCCACGAGGAGTTAGAAAGCAAATATCGTGGTGGAAGAGAAGCATAAAAGAATTTTCAGATCTGAGATATTTAGGAAAACGCCCTCCTTCAGTGACACTCAGTGAATTCATCGAAATAGAAGCACGTATGCATTCAAATCCAATAGAAGTAAAGAGCCGAGTTCTTGGGGATATCCGCGATGATCGCCTCAGTAAGGGATTGCAAAACCTGCCCTCATCTACTTTCTACCGGGCGATGAAACAAACAGACCTGTATCAATTCTTATCCGCGGTAAAATACACCTTGTTTAAGGTGAGAGGAATCGAAATTCCGAGTGATTATTCTGTATGTGACGAAAGAAACACGCTTTCGACCTTATTTACATTCTCAAATCTGAAAGCATATGGTGGAGCTGATTTACAGGAGATATTCGATCGCCTTACAAATGCAAAGAGACACATTGAAAAGTATGGTCTAAGAGCCTTTGAATTCTATCCTCAAATCCTGACAAGAGGGGCTCATCTGAGAAGTTTCCTATCTTCTATTCCATCGCAGCAGCAGGAAGAAAGCCAAGCACGGCTAATCTTCGAGACGCAATTGGCGTATGTAA
>CAZOEM010000628.1:0-2136 GCA_964578735.1 uncultured Halobacteria archaeon
TGGTAAAAGTTAAAAATGAATGAAATAAATACCCCAACTATAAAGGGGGAGCACCTACAATTAACATCACCGGAACTTATTTAACATTTTCATATTCTCCAGAGAATCCAATTATTGACGAGATTATTACATTTAACGCATCTTCCGCTTATGACAATATCACGAAATACGACTGGGATTTTGGAGATGGAGCAAATGCAGTTGGAGAAGCAGTAACGCACTATTACCCCTCATCTGGGGCATATAATGTTACCTTAGTTGTAACACTCGATGGTGACGAAAGCTATACAACAAGCAAGATAGTGGAAATATCTAGATGGCGATACGATGTGACAGTTATTAAAGAGAGCACGACAATAACATCTACGACCAGAACTATGACCGGACTTCTTTTGATGACCTTTACAGGATATGAGTCTGTTCTTGGGTTCGATGCCTGTTTATTCAAAGTGATCAATACAGTGCCAGGAGAGATTTCTGATTACAATATCACATTAGCAAACACGGGCGATTATATGGAAAAACTGATTGAGGGCAATTATGCCAAGCTATTGCCAATTAACCCTTATGAGGGGTTGAGGTGGCAGGATGGTGTTAGTTTTTTTTCTAATATAAAGATCCCCAACTCTGCACCTACTGGTTACGCTGTCCTTGGAGTAGAGCGTGTTGTAGTCCCAGCAGGTAATTTTAAGTGCGTTCATGTAAAAGCGAGCTATGAGGATAATACAGTAGGGGCTGGTGGAAGTGTCTTTAAATATGTTGATGAATGGTGGGATGAGGAAGGAAGAGGATTAATTCAGGCACGATACGAAAACGCTGCTGGTTACGTAGGTGGAGGTTCTGGAGTTTTTGGTAGCACAACCTGGGAATACAAACTCAACAACTCCGCCGATCCACTATTCCCCATTAATTATATGGGCATAGAAAACGAAACATTGGTCTCAAGTTACACAACAAACCCACCAACCATAGATGGCACAATCAGCGCTGGCGAGTGGACAAATATGATACCAATAACGCTCAACGGCTATAATAACCCGCAAAATACAATAAAAGGCGAGCTGTACGTGATGAATGATAACAATAACATTTACATCGCAGTTGTA
This sequence comes from uncultured Halobacteria archaeon, assembly GCA_964578735.1. GTDB lineage: Archaea > Halobacteriota > Syntropharchaeia > Alkanophagales > Methanospirareceae > Methanophaga. The sequence goes on from CAZOEM010000628.1 coordinate 1,107, forward strand.
ATCCCGGATGATAACCAGGATGCCGACTACCTCTTATTAGATTTTGATCAGGGCAATGACCATATCGCAACAGATGGTGATGAAGATGCAATCGGATTTGATTCGAGAAAGCACCCTTCGGGTGCAAATCAATTGTTAGCTATGGCTAAGCCATGGATGGTACCAATCAGATAATTTACATCCAAAAACTTCGTTTTCTATCGAAGGTCCCTTCTCATAGCACACGAATGTCATTTTTCTTCCACAAGTTGGACATTTTAGTGCCCATTTATTCACTTTCGTAATTTCGACATCGCGGAGGTTATCTTTTTCCGCAAGGTGAAATGCCGCCCAGTTGAGATTGTCTTCGAATATGTGTTTGACCGTGAGAGGGGCATCGGTAGTAAGACAGAGGAGAACGATGAAAAGGCATGTTCCGGGTGTGAAGATGTCCGGGTGCATCAGTTAGATGTATGGTTGGATGGTTATTATAATTAATGCGGAGCGAACGCAAAGTTATAGTTTATATACCACGAACCCAAATACAGAAGTAGATGAGGCGAAACGAATTCATACAAATAAAACATAACATGGACAACCAAACAACTTTTTATATGAAAAGCTCAAAATCAATAAAAGTGAAAGAAAGAATGGAAAAGACAATAAAGGCAAGGTTCTTAGAAGGTATTTTTAAGCCCGTAGAAAAGGTAGAACTTGAAGAAGGGGAAGAAGTTATCGTGACAATAAAAGAGATTTCAAAAGGAACAAAGGGTGCTTTTGAGAGAGCTGCTGGGAGCTGGAAGGATTTGGTGGATACAGAACGGTTAATCAAAGACATTTATGAAAGTCGAAGAATTAGAGCTCCTGTGGTTGAATTATGAATTTGGAAGAGAAAGAGCGAGGTTGAGAAAGTCAGGACAACCAATTGGTGACCTTGACCTAAAAAACCTTTCTTCAAGAAAGCATAATGTCCACCTAAAATAAATTATTGACACCGATTAACACAAACCTTTTTGCAAGCAAAAAGCTTTACCAAAAAATGCGGTGAAAA
>CAZOEM010000629.1:0-2136 GCA_964578735.1 uncultured Halobacteria archaeon
AAGATAAATAATATCCAAAACTGTCCGACTCAGAGAAAATGTACGCTATAAAGGTAGGAGGTGGAATAATATATCCAGTGAAATTCACCCACTTATCTCTATGAACTGTTTCTGGATATTGACGAATAGTGTGATAAATAGTATCTTTTGCTTCTTCTCCCTGAGCTTCCACGAAACTTGCGACAAAGCTTGTTACAACTAAAATTATCAATACTAAACACAGATATTTGAAGAATTTTTTATCTCTCCTTCCGCCTTCCCCTTTCCCGCTTCGCTCTCCCCACCCACAAAGCAGCGAACCTCTTAATATGTAGTTGTCTCTCCCATAAAGAGATTTTCGGTTTTTTTACATCGGTTATTAACACAGATAAAGCCGACCAAATACACTTACACCGCTCAAAAATGGTCTCTCCGTGTCCTATTACCTTTATAGTGGACAAAATCTCATAATGGCAACTTTTTCCGTCCATATCACAAACCACTTAGTCAAGCAGGTATAAAAAGCGCAATATTTTCCATGCTCACAGGACTCATTCCCCTCCATTTCGACGATTGTTTACCATTTCGTATGTTCACGATACACAATGAAAGATTGTGTCTCAAAGATTAGCCGTACTTGGCTTTCTTCCTGCTGGTGCGATGGAATAGCGGATAATCGTTCCATCACATAATTAACGTCTATTGCCATAATGAATTCTTATCAAGTGCGATCATTAAGAATTCAACTGGAGTTTTTAAATTTGGGTTCGATTGTTAGAAAATCATCGCTACAACTTGTATTTTATACAAAGAGCTTATCTCCTGTATTTATGATCGTGGACAATCTTTTCAAGATACATCTCCTTCTTAGACTCGTCAATTGAGTAGATAATACGATATGAACCTATTCTAAGTCTGAAACTGCCTTTTAATTCGTAATGCAATCTCTTGTACCTGGTGGGGTCTTCGTTTACATCCTCAATTTTCTTCTTAATCTTCTCCTGCATCTTCTTATCTTTTAGTTTATTGAAATCTACGGAAAACTGCTTAGTTGGTAATATATTATAGCTCATCCCAATCAACAAATTCCCTATTTTTTATTTCCTCTTTCGCTTTTTTGTAGGACACCATGAACTCTTCGTTCTCCATAAGTTCCAGCGATTCCATTACAACCTCTAAATCCTCTTTTATCCGTATAAGGTCTTCAAATGCGTCTTGACTTATAGTAACGGTTTTTGTTGCCATTTTTAGCTACCTCATTATTGTATTGATTTTTAAATGATTTATAAACTTTACACACCAAGAACCACCTCCATAGGTTCACTCTTAGCTTATCCTAATATCATAACATTTAAACATTTCTACCAAAAACGATCAAAAGCAGCTCTTTCCGGCCTTTTCTGAGTTATATATGAACCTATGGCTCTGCCCGCTCTCTTATCTCTTCTCTTATCTGCTCAGGGAATGTATCACAAAGATGATATGAGCATCAGGTACGTATTCTCTTATGATTTTTGTTGCCAGCACGCGAAATTCTCGTCAATTTCGCTCGGATGCGCTATTCCGGCAGGATGGGTATGCACGATTGCTATTAGCTCCGGCTCTTCTTCTGCTTATTTTAATATGTGTTTAACGAGTTCTTCGGTATTTGCAATTATTAACGATTGAGTAGCTTCTTTCGTGACGAATCGTGATGATAATTAACATCACGCACTTTAATAACCGTTATGTCGCGCAGCTTATCCTTTATAGCCTCTCGTACAAGTATAAAATCGGAAACACAAGATATACATACCTGCTTCTACCCTTCACCAAAACACAAAGTTGCCCTTTATTTGAAAATGCGTTTTCACCATCATCAATAGCTATAGTTTTGCTCAGCCGTTCTCTTTTTTGGATGGTCGCCTCGAACTCCACATGATTTTGTGCACTTATCTCACCCAACACCAAAGTTCTTAGGCTGGAATTCCGGGTTGTTTAGTATCCGTATCATCCCCTCGCCACTGCCCGCTAAAACGAATAATCCATGTCGATACGCAAACTTATCTCCATCCTCTTCTATCTGTATCCCGGCCACCGCGCCATATAAGATTAAGCCCTTGTACAAGTTGTGATGATATAATTCCAACAGTCGGAACTTCTTTCGGATATTCACGC
>CAZOEM010000630.1:0-2121 GCA_964578735.1 uncultured Halobacteria archaeon
TGAATATCCGAAAGAAGTTCCGACTGTTGGAATTATATCATCACAACTTGTATAGGAATTGGTGATCTTGATGGATTCGCACACAGCGCGGAATATGCATTTAAAGTGCTCTTTGAGCCCGTGGTAGATACAAAAGAGCCAAACAATATACTGGGCGATGCAACAAAGATAACGTTTAACCAAACGGTTAGAGGCTATATCTTCCCGGCGAGAGATGGGGATTTCTACAAAGTCGATATGAGTAGTCCTGGGATACTGCAAGTAAAACTTGAGGCAGTGCCAAGCGATATGAGAACTCGTATAGACCTTTACGGTAAGAACTTTAACTGGATAACCCGTAAGGATGCTACCAACGCTGGTGATACGGTAACCCTTGAAATAGACATCGATCAGCCAGGCTGGTACTATATAGGAATTGGTGATCTTGATGGACTCGCACACAACGTGGAATATGCATTTAAAGTGCTCTTAGTATAAGTTTGGGCTAACGCAGAAGGAGCAATACGAAACGAATCCCGGAAGTGGCTGCTTTCACAGCCACGTCATTTTTTTTTCTTATTAAACATACTCTTTTTTGGACGGTAATGCGAAAATCACCAACGTTAAAAGTGCTGATAGCCCCTTATTTCCACCTTTTCTCTCTCACCGCCAGTTTTAAAATAAATACCATCCTCTTGTGGCACTATTTTCCCAATAACGCTCATTTTCACTTCTTTTATTAGTTTATTCATCACTTCTTCATTCTCTAACGCACCTGCATCAATAGTAAAAAGTAATTCATAATCGCCACCGAAATAATACGCAAGCTCTCTAAGTTCACGCTTTGATAGCCTCAAGTCACTTCTTATCTCATCGCTCAATACAGGCACTTTATCCTCGTATAGTTCCACGCCAACAGAGCTCCTTTTTGCTATCTCGGCTAATGAAAGAGCGAGACCATCGCTTATATCAATCATGGAAGTAGCCAGGCCGGAATTTGCGATTGTTATGCCTTCATTTATCCTTGGTACTGGTTGAAGAAGTGCCTTTTTTACTTCCTCGCCCACATCTCCCGGCGCTTTTAGCTCGCCTTTCATCAGCTTCAATGCGAGAGCGGCATTACCTAGCGAACCGGTCACGCAGATTAAGTCCCCCACTTTAGCTCCAGCTCGTCTTACCGGCCTTTCTGCAAATCCGAAACAGGTACCGGTTAATATGAGCTCTTTGCTCACCGTTATGTCGCCGCCTACTACAGAGGTATTGTAAGAGGCAGCGCATTTCTCTATCCCCGCTACCAGCTCATCCAAAAATGACGTCTCGGTCTGTGCCGGAATGCCCATAGCAATAGTGAAAGCAAAAGGGTACGCACCCATCGCAGCGACATCGCTTAAGTTCACAGCTACGATGCTCCAACCCATTTGGAACGGAGAAATGCCGTGCGGGAAATGGGTTGACTCTTGTAGTGTATCGGTAGTAATTACAAGATGCTTGAATCGATTTCTTACTTTTTCTATATCTATAACAGCGCAATCGTCATCTCCCGCCCCCAGAGTCACCATTCCTCGATCTACACGAAACTTTTCCACTATTCTTTCTATTAATCCTATTTCGCCAAGTTCCTCTATTTTCATTGCATATAATCCTGAAATTAAGACGCTGATTTACACTGATTCACACGGATTAGATTTCTTCTGCGTTAATCAGTGTTAATCTGTGTCCATAAAATACTTTTTGTATGATACTCTTTTCTATTGGTTTTCTGGGCCATAAATAATTAACCGAACACACATGATCGCCATCCTGCAGCGGATGTAATACAATTAATCAAGGGGAAAAAAGATGCGTGGTATCTTCACCACGCACGTATTCTGTTTTAACAAAGCTCAACGATTGCTACCACGTCTATTTCCCTGGTCCATTACCGCGGTGCTTGCCACTACCGTCCTGAGGCTGCGCACCATCGCCGTTTTGTCCGTTACCGCGGTGCTTGCCGCTACCGTCCTGAGGCCGCACAAAATCGCCGTCTTGTCCGTTCGGTATGCCATCGTCATCATCGTCTCGGCCGTATATGCCCATATTATCGCAGATCCCATCGCCATCAGCATCGACAAAATTCTGTCCTGCACTCACCACACCGATGGA
>CAZOEM010000631.1:0-2116 GCA_964578735.1 uncultured Halobacteria archaeon
GATAGTTTCCCTTCCTTTGTTAAGCTCGACACAACTTCGACATCCTTTTCATTTGCCGCAAGCATTCGTCCCCTACTCGTGTGTAACAAATCTGCGATTCTGAGCAGTGCTTTGTTCTTCTCATAGGCTGTAGCATTAGCTAATTTAAGCACTGCTTCTTTCGCTATCTTTGCCTTTTGTACTACGCTCGCATCAAAACCTGTGTCCATAGCGTGTGTCATTTTTATCGTTACACTTTTTCTTTTTAGAACTTGACTTTCGCCATTATATAATTTGAGGTGTTTTTAGCTGTTCCAATTTCTCCTCTCAGAATCTTTCAATTTTCCATAGGCGATATTTCAGGTATTCGATAGAAAGGGATATAAAAGAGCTAATGTAACTTTGTGCTGACTAACTTCTTATACCGCATCAGACCCAATACATCAAACATTGCCTTCTGTTCCTCATTCATGTCGTTAAGGAGACACAACCTCTTATCTACGTCATGGAACTTGATAACGGATAGTTGAACCTCAGAAAGCTCCTCTATCATCCGTTCAAGGCTCAATTTAACACCAGCCTTGTGTAATTTGCGTTTCAACCGCAGTAATAGCATCAATGCGAGGACACAGCAAAAGCATGGACCATTATCTTCTGATCAGTCCAGTGGTATACCGGCTCTAAACTGACCATTATCGGGCTCTTCATCCTTCTGAACTCTTTTTCTATCTCTGACTTACCCCTATAAACCCTTATTATCTGCTCGGTACTCCTTTCGTGATTATCCGTAAAGAGAATCATTTTCCCAAAGGATTTGAACTTTTCGTCGCAGGCTGCTTTGTTCACTTCGTATTTAAGCGTTATTTTCCCCTCTTTTTCGCCTACCTCAACATCGAAAAGAGCCTCTGGAGCTTTCGCCTCTGTCTTTTCCGCTTTCTTCTCAATTGCAGACTTTGTTCTGTATCTTCGCCTTCCTAACTTCAATTCGAGCTCCTCAAACTCCTCTTTCCTCTTTTCAATTCCCTTTATGAAAGTTTTCAGATTCCTCTCGTAAAGTTTCTGCTCGTAAGTGACGACAACCGTCCTTTCCGCACCTAAAACTTCTTCCTGCGTTCGATAAGCGTATATGTCGCCCTTTTTATTGCTTTCTTCCCCATTCACCCTCTGAACCAACTGGAACTTTTCCATCGGTATTTCCAGAAAGTATTTGTAGTCGTAGGGCTTTAGAGACCCAACGAAGAGATAGGAGGTTTTATCAAGCAGTGCCATGCTCTTTTTCGAGTTATTTCCTTTGTCAAAGACAAGAGTAATTTTATCTACGTTTTTGGAGAACATTGTAAACCTGCCCGCGAGTTTACTGATGGTTTCGGGAAACTTCTTTGCATCGTGCCTGTTCCCTTCGTATGTGTGGTGCATGAGCGGGATTCCGTCTTCCTTTGTGACAAGCAGTGCGAGATTAATCTGGTTCAAATCGAAGCGTTTAGCCTTGTTATTGCCCTTCTTCGGTAGTTTATTACCCTTGTGTTCCCGAATAAAGGTGTAGAAGTTAGTAATGTCATACAGCAAGCACTCGGTATTAAGCCAGTATATCTCTATAATCCAAGGGCTTAGCTCTTCTTCAACCCGCTCAATCTCAAGCTCACCTAAATACTCCATATGGCAAAAAAGCTTGATTCGTGAGTTTTTCAGGGGCAATCTCCAAAATGAAAGGGAGTATGGTTCTTTCATACCATCTTCTTATTCCCCTTTTGCTTCTCGGGTCTAACGCCCTGTTCAAGGTGATAATGTAAAGATATTCTTCGGCCGAGAAGCTCTGCTCTCTTTTCTTTGTGTGCCTGTGGATTGCTTCGATCAGCCTAATCTCCTCTGCAATCTTATGTAGTGCTAGCGGCGCCGCAAATTGGTATATGCGGTGGTATCCCGTTTCTTCTTTATCCAGCCCCAGAAATATTTGATATACCTTTTCTGCCGATCCAAGATACTTTAATATGGTGGTTTTAGCCCTCCCGTCCACCCAATGCGTTTCCCCTATCGATAGATATGTTTTACCTTTCACTTTCTTCTTCACGAAATGCATGACAGCATTTTCGTAAACTTAAGCGAAATAGGGATATACCATGTAGTTTTTAGAAAAGAT
>CAZOEM010000632.1:0-2101 GCA_964578735.1 uncultured Halobacteria archaeon
CCCTGCTCAGCCATAGCTAACAATTGATTTGCACCCGAAGGGTGCTTTCTCGTTTCTTCCACAAACTTCTTCCAATCCTCATTCTCATCGCTCCATTCATCATTGGAATATTGAATGGAGTCAACTATTTCGGATGCCCAATCCCGTGTTATGAGCAGAAATTTGTAATAAATGAAAGGATGCGGTCTCTCTTCAAAAGAAGAGAATCGGGTTTTTATGAATTGCTTACATAACATCTGGATTATCTTAAGAACAGTATCGTTGCCTTCATCGAAGTCTTTAATTTTTTCTTGAATGCCCTTTAAGAAACATAGTGTATTGAGCAGCGAGAATTCGTCTGTTGACTCCAATTCTGATGAGTTATTTATTGACTTCTGTTCTGATTCTCCTGAGTGTTCATCTGAAAAACCTTTTAAAGCATTAATAACAAAATTGTAATACTCCTGTAACCCAAATTCAGAAACGGCGTGTTGTTCTTTTCCACTATCCTTCCAAAGTTCCTGATATTGTGACAATGTATACACACAGACCGTAGTAGAACTCAGATTTAGTCGTGAAGACTTTCCTTCTTTTTCTTCCGCGGTCAATTTAAATTTAGGCTGCTGTATTTCACTATGAAATTTTTTCAGTATTTTCGCGGAGTTATCTATTTTAAAGGATTTTACCTCGGTATACAACTTCACAAGGGTGTCGAATTCACTTTCACTTTCACTCATTTTCCGGTCCTCTTCTGTCTCATACATTGGATACATAATGGTTAACTTACTTTTATATTTTTCGGATTTTGGTTTTCTCATCTCATCCACTATCTCTCCCCCTATTTCTATTGTTGCGGCGCCCATTCAAATCACTATAAATATATTGTCAATAACTCCTTATTTATTATACTAGATAAAATCAATTATTACTATAACCTGTGGGAAACTGAGTTATGAAAACGCACAAATCCGAAGATGAAGGTGGCTGTGGTGTTGTAGGTTTCGCATCTACGATTCCGGTCAAGGGTAAGCACATATTTGAACCTGCTATTCAGATGCATAACAGGGGTAACGGAAAAGGAGGCGGTATCGCCGCAGTTGGCCTCTCCCACGAAGATCTCGGCGTTTCCGAGTCAATATTAGAAAATGATTATCTGCTACAAATTGCACTACTCGACCCGGAAGCTCGTAAAGGGCTAGAAGCCGAGTTCATAACGCCCTTAATGGACGTTGATAAGTCCGAAAGGATACCAACCGTTTCTGATTACCATACAATAAAAGGTTTAGAGACGAAACCACCAGACGTATGGCGTTATTTTGTCCGTGTTAAGGCGGACGTGCTTGACCGGTTCATAAACGAAACTAAATTGGAAGTGATGGACAGAAGGAGGGCAGAAGACGAATTCATATATAAAAATAGCTTCAAAATCAATACGAAATTCTACGCTTCGCTCGGCGATAAGAGGGCGTTTGTACTCTCTCATGGCAGGAACATGATGATATTGAAGATCGTCGGCTATGCTGAGAACATAGTAAGATACTACAAACTTGAGGATTTCAGAGCTCATGTCTGGATAGCGCATCAACGTTATCCCACAAGAGGCAGGGTATGGCATCCGGGCGGTGCCCATCCATTCATGGGAATGCATGAAGCGCTCGTCCACAATGGCGATTTCGCTAACTATCATTCCATAGTGGAATATCTAGAACAGCGTGGCAGACATCCCCTTTTCTTGACTGATACAGAAGTTTCTGTTCTGTTATTCGACCTGTTAAACAGGGAGTATAACTATCCGCTGGAGTATATAATAGAGGCTCTGGCGCCCACGACTGAGTTTGACTTTGATATGCTACCGCCGAAAAAGCAGGAGATATACCACGCTATACAGACCGAGCATATACATGGCTCGCCCGACGGACCCTGGTTCTTCATAATCGCGAGAACCGAGCCATACGAGAGCTATTTCCAGTTGGTTGGGATAACGGACACCTCTATGTTGAGACCGCAAGTATTTGCACTTATAGAAGGCGAAGAAGTCCGGATAGGGCTTATCGGCTCGGAAAAGCAAGCGATAGACGCAACGCTTAAGAGCTTATCCGAAGAGGATAAGAGATTCCCTTCT
>CAZOEM010000633.1:0-2100 GCA_964578735.1 uncultured Halobacteria archaeon
CGAACTTATCCTTCAACAGTTTGTGAATGGATTTAACAATGTAATCCACCACTTCGGGAGGCGTGTAATAAGTAAAGGCACATTGCCCGGAATAAAATTCCACGCATTCTCTTTATTTATCTCCGCCTTTCCCGCCATTATCTTTGCTGCGAAAAGACCGTACGTAATTTCGTTTTGTCTACAAGCGCGCCATCTCGGTAAAGCCGGAATTCCAAGAAGTTCGTTACTATGAGATTAGGGAGTGCATTCAGGTATCGTTGGATTTGCTTTTTCCGGGTTGGTCATTCTATTCTATAACGGTATAGCAAGAATTTGATTTTTATAAATAAGTCTTTCTATTTGGATGCACGCTTCGCTTTACAGTCGAGCTATCTTGAAAATACTGGAAGAACTTCTATTTGCTGTGAAAGAAAAAGAAGGGCGGTAAATAGAAGTTGAGAGAGAGTATAGAACATCTTATAGCCCTTTTTATTCCTGCGTTCAACGCGTTTTGCACTTTCCATTTTGCTTTGTACTGATTCTCATCCCACATAATTCCGCAAAGTACCAATACCCTCAATCGTAACTTCTATTGTATCTCCTCTATGCATAGCACCAATTCCGCCTGGCGTTCCCGTTGCTATAATATCGCCGGGCATTAGTGTCATAACCTGTGATATGAACGAAACCAACACTTCAACGGTAAATATAAACTCAGCCGTATTAGAATCCTGCCTCAGTTCATCATTAAGAAAACTCTGAATCGTTATATTATTCGGATCAACATCTTTTACTATCTCAGGTCCTACCGGGCAGAACGAGTCAAAGGATTTAGCTCTTGTCCATTGCACATCTCTCTTCTGTATATCTCTTGCGGTTACATCATTCAAACATGTAAAGCCCTCTATATGCGTCATAACGCCTTCTGGCTCGATGTCTTTGCATACATCATTTATGACAATAGCTAACTCAGCTTCGTAATCAACACGTGTAGCCTGTGACGGGTACACAATGCACTCCCCGGGGCCTATTAATGCAGTAACAGGTTTCATAAATATTATTGGTTCCGGTGGCAGCGGCATGTTAAGCTCTTTCGCATGGTCTTTATAATTGAGACCCACCAGAACTATCTTTGTTGGTCTGTGTGATAAGAAAGAGAGGCCCATTTTATTATCTTCGGGCAAACAATTTCCTTATCTCTGCACCAACGGTTTCAACCTGATGCGCACCTATCTTCTCCCTGCTCGCTTTTAAGAACGGGATACCCTTTTTGTATTCGTCAACCCATTCTTTTGCGAATTCACCGTTCTCTACCCGTTTCAAAGCCTCTTTCATCCTCGCCTTTACCTCAGGCCCGATTATCTTATGCCCCACAGCCCACATGCCGTACTCCGCGGTATTTGAGATGTCTTCGGCCATCCTCTTTATTCCACCTTGCCATACTAAATCGACAATTAATTTCAGCTCGTGCACGCACTCGAAATATGCCATCTCCGGTGGATAGCCCGCCTCTACCAAAACCTCAAAGCCATTCCTCATTAATTCGACCAGACCGCCGCATAAAACGCACTGCTCGCCAAATAGGTCCTCATATGTCTCTTGCTCAAATGTGCATTCTAAAATGCCCGCTTTTGTCCAGTGCATTGCCTTTGTCATTGCTAACGCGACTTCGCGTGCTTCTCCCGATGGGTTCTGTTCTACAGCTACGAGACCGGGTACGCCAAAGCCATCTAGATATGCCTTCCTCTCTTCGGTTCCCGGCGCTTTTGGCGCTGCCATGATTACATCCACATCCGCGGGTGGCACGATTCTTTTAAAGCAGATATTAAAGCCGTGAGAAAAACTGAGTGTCTTTCCTGATTTCATCTGCGGCTTTATCTGCTGCTCGTAAATCTCCGGTTGGACCTCGTCCGGCAGCAGTATATGGATAATATCACCCTTCTCAGCCGCTTTAGCTATTGGTAATACCACAAAACCGTCCTCTTTTGCTCTTTCCCAGCTCTTTCCGCCTTCTCGCACGCCCACGAGCACAGCCACACCGGAATCTTTCAGACAGTTTGCTTGTGCTTTTCCCTGTGCGCCATATCCCATCACCGCTATGGTCTTGTCTCTTAAAATACT
>CAZOEM010000634.1:0-2100 GCA_964578735.1 uncultured Halobacteria archaeon
GCGTATTCTTTCAGGAAGAAATTCTATAGTCGTAAGGGGCATGAAATAATCTTACCAGAAGTGTCAGCTATCATGCCAGAGTTTTCTAACTGTGTTCTGGATATGGAAATAACGTTAGAAAAAGGTACAAAGGATGAAAGATCTACTGTATCTGGAATGATAAACTCAGCTATGAAAGGTGGTCATGATAAGATAGATCAATCCAGATTACGATTCAGAATCTTTGATTCTATTCTTTATACTCATATGGAACAGCAATACAGTACTATAACATATGAAGATAGATTAGAATCTATTAAATCATTTCTAATGTCGTGTAAACTTCAAAACATTGATATCTTTAAACCAGTAAAATTTATGATTTGTTCTTCAATTCAACAAGTGAAGCAATACTATGCTATGGCTAAAAGTTATAATTATGATGGTATTGTAGTTAAATACTTAGATGATCCTTATAAATTTAAAAGAACTGATAGATGGGCTAGATTTAAACCTGTTAAATCTATTGACATGCTTTGTATTGGAACAGAAGAAGGAGAAGGTAAGTATGAAGGAATGATAGGATCATTAAGATTAGCTTGTGAGAAAAAAGGTAAGAAAGTTAGTTGTAAAGTAGGTTCAGGATTAACTGATGAATTGAGATCCAAAGAGCCTTCTTATTTCATAGGTAAAGTTATAGAAGTTAATTATGACTCTATAACTCCCGATAATAAAGTTTATCAACCTAGATTTGTAATGATCCGGGAAGATAAAAATACACTAGGATAAAGGAGAAAAATGAAAGAATCCGAAGACAGAAAATGTGTGGATAGTTGTTTATACGCTATAACAGGAAGTACTTCGCAATTTTATTGTAGAAGATATCCTAAAAGAGAAGTACTACCTATCAACGCTATTATATGCGGGGAATATATTCATGAATCCTATGGAAGAGGTCTAGAACCAATTGAACCTACTGAAGATCCTGAATCTATTCCAGAAGATCCTGAATCTATTCCAGAAGATCCTGAATCTATTCCAGAAGATCCTGAACCTTCTGAAATTAAACCTAAAACTAAATCAAAAAAGAAGAAAAAATAAAATGTCTGAATCAGAATCTGAATTAAATAAAAATGTTGTTGACTTAGTAGAAAGTCTAGGTGGGTATGCTGTAAAGATACAATCAGCTACTGTATCAGGAGTACATGATATACTAGCTTGTATGTATGGAAGGTTCATTAGTTGGGATGGAAAACTGCTAGATAATAGTTTGAGTGAATTACAAGTAGCGCATCAAATTAAGGTGATTCAAGCTGGAGGTCTTGCAGGTGAACTTAAATCATTAAATGATGCGCTACTCTTAATCAATATGGCTAGGAATAAGCAAATTCAAGAACTACCTGAACGAAAATTAAAAGAATTTACCTTGTAACTAGTCAAATAAAAAAACTCTGTCACTAAAACTTACTCCTGAATATCTCTGTTCTACATAATATCGTACAGTAGAATCTCGTAAATCTTTAGGAGTAAGTTTCCTATAACTTCCATCAGCGTTTCTCAAAATCCTATCCTTTACTTTCTGAGGCAGTACACTTTCAGCAGTATCTAAATTAGCGATTTGATTAGGAAATACTTTTACACCTTTAGGCATAGTCTTTTGGCTTGTAGCTACATTTCTAGCTTTTGCTTCATTAGTATACAGAATCCTTCCTTTACCATAAGGAGTATTAGATACATTACTTTCTCCTATGCTATACAAAGTAGGTTCACTATACTTAGCTCCAGCTCTATTTCCAACTTGCTTATACGCTACCTGTAACTTATTTAATCCAGTTAATATCTCAGTATCAACTCCATCCATCATTTTAAAGAATTGATCTATATTAGATCTACTCATTGGATTGTCAATAACTTTTGCTACTTGTTGTGATAAAGCAAGGACTTTTGAGTACTTCAAAAGAGGTAAGGTAGCTATAATCTTATCGGCGGATCGAGTTATAAAATTACGTTTGGCTATACCTAAAACATTTTCTGATATACTGGCAGTTTCCCTACTAATAGGCTGCATTTTTAGAGTTTGTGCTAATTTAGCGTCATTCTTAAAGATTTTAGCGAATTCAT
>CAZOEM010000635.1:0-2099 GCA_964578735.1 uncultured Halobacteria archaeon
CATTACCATCTAGGATATTAATATCGCTGGGAAAGTTATGCAGCTAAACAAATACTCTTTTAGTTTCTCTATTACTTGCGCTACTACGGTTTTTGATAGAAGTTGTTCGATTGGCTCACTAAAGTCTTCTAAATTATTAACAGTTAAACGGATTTCTTGAATAGTGTCTTTTTTCTCTGTGCTTGAAACCTTTTGCAAATAGGTTTGAAAATCTTTTGGGACTAGTGAAAAATATTGAGTTTTTTAATCATTTTAATGGCTTACACCTAACGTAGCATATACGAACCTATTTCGCATATCCCGCCCTTTTTTAACTGTCTCACTCATTTTTCTTTTTTGTTCATCGCTCATATTTCGCAGCCTCGTAATTTTGCTCTTAGTGCTTTCTCTCTGTCATTTAAAACCATGGCCGTGAATTCGTTGATGTCCTCAAGCCATCTTAATTTGTCTTCCGTTGAAAGTTTCATATATTCGATTATCTTCTCATCCTCGAGCGTGTAGGAGAATCCTTTTTTCATTGTATATCTAATATAGCTTCCTTCTATTTAAGATACTGATTTACACTGAGTTTCTCTTTCTTTTGGGCCGGTGGGCTATTTTTAACGGCATTGCTCTTTTCATCTGTGTCAATCTGCGTTAATCTGTGTCTATAATATAATTTACTCTTCTTGTTGTTCCACCTCCAGATATTTTCTTGCTTTTTTCAGCATTTCTATGTCACTGATGTCCTGTGCTCTTCCGCTGAATTCTTTTGTCTCTATGAGGTCATCTATTGATGCCAGGTAAATCTCTACATTTTCCACCTTTTTGACGGTTCTGTTTTTGAACGACTCTTCAAAATCCAGCGGGTGGACAAGCACGATATCAACCACTTTATAATTGTCTTTTTTGTGGTAGAAACTGAACGCCTTGAGATTCCTGTTTTCTACCCAGTCCTTCACCTTATCGGAATCAGCCAGGTCTTCCGGGTTCACGGGCAGGCGGGGGACGTAACCCTGATTTTTCAATATGGTGATTATCTTGAGAATATTCGTTTTGCTCGTAGAAATAATCAGGTCAATGTCCTGCGTTACTCGCGGCACACCGTAGAGGTTGACCGCAAGCCCGCCGACAATCAGATATCTGATCCTGCCCTTATGCAACGCTTCCAGAACTTCAAAATAGTACATATCACGATGCCTCCTCTTCCTCAAGATCAAACGCCACCCTCAGGATTGCCCCCGGTAATGCCTCTACGGCTTCTAATTGTTTGTCTGCTGCCTGGCACATTTTTTCTATCTCTGCCATTTTGCGTTCCAGTTCACTGGCAATGCGTATCTGGTCGTCGAGGGTTGGAGGGAAAGGGATTTCAAAGTTCTGAACTAATTCCTTTGTAATTTCCGTGAAAGTATTCCCGTGACTTTGTTTTTGAATCGCAGGAACAATTTTTTTGATTGCAAAATAGAGGTATAAACTGTTAATCTCTTCTTTAGGGATAAAACTCTTAAAACCTTGATTAGTGCAAATCGGTTTTTTTGTGATGGCAAGATTTCCCACTGGGGCTCTACTGGTCAACAAAACAGTACCCACAGGCAAGAGAGTTGTAGAGCAGCTATCTAATCCTGCTTTGGTTATTTTTCTTTCTGTATCCTCAATGTGAATAGAGTTTAGTTTTCCTAAATCAGAAGGTGTTGCCCATAATATATCACCACCCCAGTATTCGGGATTGTCGGTGGAAGGGGTTGATCCATTTATTATGTTAGCAACTCCTTTTTTACCACCTAGTTTTTTCCACAGCCACCCTTTTATTAGCTTCTCCAGGGTGGCACGAATAGCAGCATCCTGAAAGTAGTAACGAGCTGCCTCTCCACCTTTATACGGCATAAGCAATGCCTTTGCCAGCTCTGACTCAAGTTTGATCCGATTGATATACTCATACCTATGTTTGAGCTCTTCCGGATTCGGAAAAGCAGTTAAAGATAAAGCATCTCGTATACTCCCGGTATCGTCTGCATACTCGGCATAAAGGTTGCCATTAGTTGTAAAGACAAATGGGACGTTAAACTTTGGCTCTCTGGTATCTCGCGTGGTACTTAAATATAAATAAAACAAGCAGTTAT
>CAZOEM010000636.1:0-2099 GCA_964578735.1 uncultured Halobacteria archaeon
GTCCAACGGAATATATTTATAGATAGAAATCCAAAACAGGAAAATGTTATGAGGAAGTTGGAATTGGCGCTCGAAATCATTAATCGCATGGGGATAAAAGATGCAAATAAACTCAGGTATAATTTTAAACGTGTCTAATTTAATGTGTCGCTATAATTCATATAGCCGAAAGTCATGTATTATTAAATGATTAATATTTTTGCACAGATAAAAATCTACTTACCGGCACTATTTCTATTTGCTAACACGTTTTATCAGAAAAGAGAGTTCTAAATAGTTCAAAGCGTCCCTTAGGGTATTCTTATGCCGTCCCAAATCGCGTGAAAGAGATTAAATTTAACGATGCTGAACCGGAAAGGATCAGCTTTACTCCCGGGTTCAAGTCGTATAGTACTTTAACCTTGTTCTCCCAATCTTCTAACTTCTCAAACCTATGATTATCTCGATAAATCGAGATTCTAAGCTTTCTTTAAGCTCTGGAAACATGTCCCTCCTCTTCATTGATGCTGTCACCCGATCAATCGCTCCGGTTTCCCACCACAGGTTAAAATCTATGAGTTCCATAATTATATGATAGTGTCCTAATATATCATCTTTTCGGGTGTAGCTATATCCTAAACCTAGCTTCTCATTCTAATTAATGTTGTTCTCCCATGAAAATCTGTGTAATCTTGTGGTGTTTTGCTGATTAATCTTCTGCCTCTTCACACTCCACAAGACTCGGGGCCTTCATAGGTCTAACCTTTCTGTACACCTCCTGTGGCGACTTCTTATCTCCATTCACGACCAGAAGCTCCTCTTCAATAGAAATCCCAAAAAGCTGCTCATTCTTTTTTAGATATGGTAATATGAGCGCCCAATCTTCCGCTGTGAGAATTGAGAATTCACCACCGTTTAATTGCTCCTCC
Source organism: uncultured Halobacteria archaeon (assembly GCA_964578735.1). Taxonomy (GTDB): domain Archaea; phylum Halobacteriota; class Syntropharchaeia; order Alkanophagales; family Methanospirareceae; genus Methanophaga. Next base: position 909 of record CAZOEM010000636.1, read on the forward strand.
ACCAGCTTATGATGCGGGTCTCGTATATAAATTGCACCGCCGGATGCGAGCGAAAACAGATTCGAGCCCGGATATGGCGTATCCTGCTCTATAAAATTGCCATTTCCATCGTGCTCAAGCCCGTTTACCACTACAAACCCGCCACCATTTAGCGGGTCACCAGCCATGAACGATTCCGCTAAGTAATCAAGGCATGTCCCATTTATCACCACGCGAGGTTTTCCCACTGCGTTTATTAGCGGCCTGCCAGCAGCATTTCCCAGCACGTATGCTTCTCCGCCTTTTGCGCCATACATGAACGTCTGCCCGACATCGCCAAACACAACGAGCTTTCCACCTTTCAATATCTGCCCGAGCTGGTCCTGTCCGTTTCCGTGTATGTATAGTTCTGCACCATCCATAGACGAGCCGGTATAATCACCGGAACTATCATACACGTCAATTCTAACTCCTGTTGTGTGATTGCCCAATCCAGAGCCACAAAACCGCTGCCCCTGCGCGTTATAAACAATAAATCTCTTCCAACCCAACCCATATGCCTTCACGATAAGCCTCGCATCACTCGCTTCTCCTTCGGGTGGAAACTCCGCTACATTTAATATCAGAATTGCCTCGGCACTATCCGGCGGTCTTAAACTGTCCTTATTCGACCAGCAGATCAGGTGATAGAGACCCGCGTGTTTTGCATCTATCGCTGGTGTATCCTCAAATATCCGGTGTAGTGCTTCTTTTGTTATCTGGACTACGGAACTCCTCTTTTTCGTACCCGTGTCATACCTGCGGTCGTTAAGGCGCGTTAAACCCTCTATCACAATCGCTTTACTGGCGGTGTGAGATATGTGGTGTGAGGTGTGAGGCTCATTCCCTTCTCCTTCGTTTGCATACTTTGTAAGCACTGACACAGTCCACCGTAGTTTATTGCAATCCCATTCCTTAACGCCTTTTCGCAAGAACTCAAATAAAGTTAGCGGACTTTTCAATTCTGCCGCTATCAGTTCTCGCTGTCTACCACTATCTGGCGGGGGCGTGACAGGTTTTCTGAAATCACAGTGTGTTTGACCTTCAGGTGTTTTCACTACTTCACCGAACTTATTGGTGCATACTAGCTTATCATCTCTGTCTATTGAGAACATAAAAGCACCTCCATCTGTATAGCTCCCACCACGTGCATTCCAGTACTTATCTGCGACA
>CAZOEM010000637.1:0-2088 GCA_964578735.1 uncultured Halobacteria archaeon
CTGAAGTATTGGTTCTCACTGAAGATAGTGTTGAAATAGTTAAAAACATATTCGAAGTTAAGAAGCGTAAAAAAGGAATGGAGCAGGAAGACGGAGTAGAAAAGAGTGAAGAAGGAGTGAACAAAGAATGATTCTGGAAAAGAATCCAAGAATGATAATTATTTCACCGATCAGGACTGAAAAAACAGAAAACATTCTTGCAAGCGGCCAAAACAAATACTATTTTAAGGTTGCCGTCAACGCAAACAAAATAGAGATCAAAAAAGCGGCGGAAGAATTGTTTAAGGTTAAAGTGCTTAAGTGTGATACAATCAAGATGAAAGGTAAAAGGAAAAGATGGGGAAGAACAAATGGGAAAAGGTCGGATTGGAAGAAGGCAATAATTACACTCAAGGAAGGCGAGAAAATCACTATATTTGAGGGAGTATAAGAAATATGATATTGAAAAAACATAAACCAATTTTGCCATCTCTTAGATTTAAAACAAGTCTTGTAAGCAAAGAACTTTCAAGGGAAAAACCACTCAAGAAACTTACTTCAACTCTAAGGAAAAATGGGGGGAGGAATAGACAGGGGAGAGAGGTTATTCGTTCAAGAGGTGGTGGGGCACGACGGCATTATCGAATTGTAGATTTCAAGAGGATGAAACATGGAATTGAAGCTACAGTGAAGTCCATCGAGTACGATCCTTGCAGATCAAGCTGGATAGGATTAGTATGCTATGCAGACGGTGAAAAAAAGTATATTTTGGCACCAACGGGACTTACAATTGGTGATAAAGTTATGTCAGGTCCAAATGCTGGTATCAGACTTGGTAATGCTCTTCCATTGAGAAATATACCTCTTGGAGCAGAAATACATAACATACACAATTTGCCTGGAAAGGATGGTACAACGGTTAGAAGTGCAGGTTGTTCTGCTCAAATTCTCGCAAAGGAAGGGAAATATGCTCATATCAGGCTTCCTTCAAGTGAAGTAAAACTTTTCCTTCTTGAATGTTATGCGACTATGGGAGCGATCAGTAATGCTGCTCATAACAGTATTAGATCAGGGAAAGCCGGTAGAACTCGTTGGCTTGGTAGAAGACCTTACTCAAGAGGTGTAGCAAAAAATCCTGTTGACCACCCTATGGGAGGTGGAGAAGGTAAATCGTCAGGAGGAAGGCATCCGTGTAGCGCTAAAGGATTACCAGCAAAGGGATTTAAGACGCGAAAAAAGGGGAAACCCGGCAGTAAATTCATAATTAAGCGTAGAAGAAAGAGAAGAGGAGGAGGTTAATTTGCCGCGTAGCATAAAGAAGGGTCCTTACATAGATGCAAAACTTCTCAAAAAACTAAAAAGGGTTATAGATAGTGGAAAGAAAGATGTAATAAAAACTTGGGCGAGAAGTTCTACAATTTCACCGGATTTTGTAGGACACACTATTGCAGTTCATAATGGGAAGAAGTTTATTCCTGTATTTATAACTGAGAATATGGTTGGACACAAGCTTGGAGAATTTGCTCCTTCAAAGATTTTTCATAGACATGGCGGAAAGAAAGCCGAGAAGACAGTTAAACCGAGATAGGATAATTATGGAAGGTAAATGTATTGAAAAGTTTGTGAGGATGTCACCACAAAAGGGTAGGAGGCTTGCAGAGTTGGTTAAAGGGAAAAATGCAATGAATGCAATATCTATTCTTGAGCAGATGCCAAACCGTGCTGCACTTCCACTGAGGAAGGCAATAAAAAGCGCTGTTAGTAATGTGATAAATCAGGCAGGAGAACTCAAGATAAAAGAGGAAGACCTTTTCTTGAAGACATTGAGAATTGATGAAGGTTCTTCGAAGTACCTGAAGAGACTGAGACCTAGGGCAATGGGCAGAGCGGATGTAATAAAGCACAGAACATCACATGTATTTGTGGTTGTATCCGACAAGAAAGAAATGGAGGAATAGCATTGGGTCAGAAAACTCATCCGTATGGATTTAGATTGGGAATTGCAAAACAATGGAAATCGAAGTGGTTCAGTAAATTAAATTACAATAAGTTTCTTCACGAGGATTTAGAAATCAGAAAATATTTGGATTCAAGACTCAAGAATGCGGC
>CAZOEM010000638.1:0-2078 GCA_964578735.1 uncultured Halobacteria archaeon
GCACATGGTTACTTAATAGTCTTAGATATATAAGAGCTTCTTGTGAACCTATGGGGATGAGAAGTTGAAAAGGGGAGAAATTACCGAAGAAGATGTGTTAGATGATTTTATGGAGCTCGATTATTTGGAATCCAAGAGAGACGACTTACAAAAGGCAATGGAGAGAATCCCGTGATAGATTTAAGTAAAATAAGCGATGACCCAGCTACGGGCACCCGTGAATTTATGGACTTTGTACGGGAAATGCTAAAATGACACAGCAACATTTAAATAGCAAAGCCTTTCCCACTGGCGGTTTTTATATCACGCGTCATAGCGATTTATACATGATAATAGATTACGTTCCCGCTGACCCTAAATCGCCGTCAGGGCATAAACATAACAGCAGACTGGATTTTGAACTCTTTGCATACGACAAATCTTTTATTATTGACCCCGGAGCGTATATTTATACCGCCGATAAGGAGATGCGAAACTTGTTCAGAAGCACAAAGTATCACAATACCGTAGTGGTGGATGGCGAAGAGCAAAATAGGTTCGATGAGGATGAGCTTTTTACGATGGAACGCGATGCCACCGTCAAGGTGAATAAATGGCTCGTAACCGAGAACTATGATTTCCTCGATGCTGAACATGATGGTTACACAAGATTAAAAAATCCGGTCGTTCATAGAAGGCAGATATACTTTAACAAAGAAGAACAATATTGGGTGATAAAGGATATGTTAACTGGAGAAGGAGGCTATAAACACAAATTCGATTTGTATTTCCATTTCGCACCTATGGACCTAAAAAAAGAGAAAGACGAATTGGTTATAGAAACCGGAAATAAAAACGGTGCAAATATCGCGATTGCGCCTTTAGTGACTGACGGGTTAAAACTGGAGATTAAAAACGGATGGGTATCTCATAGCTATGGCACGAAAGTAGAAGCGCCTATTGTTAAATACTCGAAGACTGCCGAAGTGCCTGCGGAGTTTGTTACGTGTATTGCTACCGGTCGGGTACCTTCAGTGGAGGAAATAGAACGGATTACAAAGAGTTTGAAAGAGGCTATGATCCTGATATCGTATCAAGGCAAAGGGCAAAAGGCTAAGGGCTAAAGGAGTAGAAAATGGTTCATGACATCGCACCAATCTCGATCATTGCTTCGATGAAGTCATTTGAAAATTTCACAAATGTTATGCTTTCCTTTGTTCTCTCACAATCTCAGAAGTATAAAAACATAGTTGTTTAATTTATAATCATAAAAACCTTTCTTTAGAAAAGAAAGCTTTCCTAAAAATGAAACAAATATTCACTAAAAGCGGAGACATTGTAACCGAAGAAGTTCCTGCACCTGTATGTGGGGATAACGAAGTTCTGGTGTGTAATTTCAATTCGCTGATAAGTGCCGGTACCGAAACCATGTCTTTACATAGCGGTGGCAAAGGTATAACGGGAATTGCATCAAACAAAAGCCATCAGCAACCCTGAGTTGGTGCACAAAGCCATAGAGATGGTAAAACGAGACGGAATAAGCAAGACTATTGATCTTATCAAAGGGCAAACCGGCAAAATGTCTCCTCTGGGATACAGTAGCAGCGGTGTCGTATTGGAAGTAGGTAAAACTATTACAGATATTGCAGTTGGCGATAGAGTTGCATGTGCAGGTGCAGGCTATGCCAATCACGCAAAAATCGTTAGCATGCCAAGAAACTTACTTTGTAAAATGCCGGATAATGTTGATTTTGACGAAGCGGCATTTACTACAATAGGTGCGATTGCCATGCAGGGCATTCGCAGGGCACAGGTCCAATTTGGCGATAATGTCGTGGTTATTGGACTGGGCTTACTTGGTCAGATAGCATGCCAAATTTTAAAAACAGCAGGTGCTCATGTCATTGGCATAGTCGTCATGAAAGAACGAGTAGAACTAGCAAAGGAATTAGGTGCCGATATATGCTTTACTGCCGGAAAAGAGGCTGTTGATAACGTTTTTAAATATACATGTGGAGTAGGTGCCGATTCGGTAATCATTTATGCTGCAACAAAAAGCAGTGAGCCAGTTAATCAAGCTATGGAAATGGCGAGGAAAA
>CAZOEM010000639.1:0-2076 GCA_964578735.1 uncultured Halobacteria archaeon
TAGTTAATAACATAAAGGTATGTCTAAGTGTCCCACCTTTATTTGAAAGTCAACCAATAACCAGCAAGCTGGTGTATTGACTTAAGGTCTGCCCTCGATTCGCGATAAAACTTAACCTCAACCAACCATGTCTCTATAATTTCTGCACCAAACGGATCAAGACGGGGATAGAGAACCTTTATATCTTCATATTTACCTGCGATTGCCCACTCTTGCTTTATATCTGTGAAACCTAACATAGCTAGCAAATCCACAACGAGATCCTCAAAAAGTCGGTAATCCAATATTGAAAAGTCGATTTCAGGAACAAGCCCAATTTGTTCTACAAGACGATCTGCCCCCTCCTCGAAATTGGATCGGAGATATAGATACTGACGAGATGCAAGGACCGCCGGAATTTCACAATCAGCAATAATAACTGGCAACAGAGTAATATCTCTGGTTGTTAACTCACGTGCCAAGGCAGCATTTAGCTCCTTTTGCACCCAAGCGGACTTTACGGAATTAGGCGATAGAAGGACAACAAGATAGTCACTTGCCGAAATTGCATTTTGGATAGCAGAAGCCAAAGCATCCACAGTATCAAGTTCATACCTGTCAAGCAACACCTTAAAACCCTTTTTGCGCATCTTATCCGCAATTATGCGAGCAGCATACTCGTCATCGTGCGCATAGCTTAGAAAAATCTGACAACGCTGGGTTCTTTCTGGTTCTCTTTTATTTCTCATACGAATTACACTCCAGAGTCCAAAAGCCAATTTCGGCTAACGTTTCTGATATATCTGAAGTTTTTGCCGATATGCAAAAATTTGGGCGAATGAAATGAGCCAGATATACCAGGTTATACGCTCCCGATAGGAACGAGCGACCGAAGGGAGCGGAGAGTCATGAGCAAAAACTAACTATTACTTTCTTCATTTTCTTTATACAAAGGTTCCACATTAGCAACTTTAGCAAGATGCTTGGAGTAATCCATCAGAATTTTTCTCGTTTTATCTAATTCTTCACGTAATTCTGAAATCCTTTCCCATTTATCCTCATGTTCTTTTATAGAGATATCTTTGTCCTTTTTAGCTTCATATTCTTGTAAGAGGGGGTGCCATTTTGATAACAATGGGCGTAATTGATAATTCAAGAGGATAAGAGATAACTTGCCAAACGAATATTCATTTTCCTTGCTTGGTTTTGCAACAGCGGGGCCATATTTTCGTAATATTTCCCTTGTTATTCCAAATAGAGAATAAAGGGAATTTAAAGCTTCTCGAAGAATTCCCTCACCGCTTTTACGTTCTACAACAGAAATTCTTGTAACCAATTCGACATATAACTCCCAAGCAGCTTCTCTTTCCTTATCATTTGATTCCCAGGTTCCTTTAATACCACCAAACAACGGAATATTTAAATTGACTTCGATAGATTTCAACTCCGGCATTTTATTATCCCCTTGGAATGTTATTGCCATCTAGATCCAGTATGATTCTTCCCAAATAGGGGACGTGAGCTATCGGGTTCTATTTTGTCTTTTCTCAAAAAGGCTTCATGAATCCATTCTTGAATTTGATCGGGATCGTCACTCCAATCATAAACCACCGCATATTTACGTTCAACATTGTCGTAAAGTCTAGGTGGTATAGTGTGTATATAATATTTACCAGGTTCAGGTCTAGTATATGTTGGGAGAATAATCCCAAGAAGTCCAGACCGAGGGTTATATTCGGTCTGCCGAATGCTCGATCCAATCTCCCAATCAACATGTTTTCGCTGCCATGTTTGTTTACCGATCAGGACTACTGTTACTGTGGAATCCCTCAGATATTCGTCTCTAATTTTCTGGCGAATTGTTTCTGTCTTTAAATCCGGATCAATATCATCAATATCCACGGACTGGGAGACTATTACATCTTCGCACATCTCTTCAAATTTTTTACGATATTCTTGATCATTTGTGTCGTGATAGCTCACAAAAACTTTATGGCGTTCTGTCTTGATTCTTCTCCACTTACCCATTTCATCGATTTTTAAAAAAACTGAATTAGGAATGATGGATGTTACTTTTTCACAACAATTTCCAGCGAA
>CAZOEM010000640.1:0-2070 GCA_964578735.1 uncultured Halobacteria archaeon
TGGGTTAGTGCAATGAATAAGGATGCCATAGTTTTTGCCTGTGCAAATCCCCTTCCTGAAATTTGGCCATGGGATGCGAAGGAGGCTGGCGCTCGCATTGTTGGAACTGGACGAAGTGATTTTCCCAATCAGGTAAACAATTCTCTCGGTTTTCCTGGCATTTTCAGAGGTGTTCTTGATGTTTGGGCAAAAACTATAACTGACAGTATGGTAATTGCAGCTGCAAAATCACTTGCCCGAAGTGCAGAGTTGAAAGGATTGAATGTAGACTATATTATTCCAAAAGTGGATGATCCACCGGTTTTCGTTGATGAAGCGGTTACCTGTGGACTCGAGGCAATAAAGGAGGGAATTGCACGCAAGGCACTTTCGGAGGATGAATTGCGAAAAAGTGCCGAGCAGAAAATTTCTCGTTCAAGAGAAGAGACTGAACTTCTAATGGAGCAAGGAATTATTAAGAAGGTTCCTATATAATCGTAGCACAAAATAAAATGTGAAGCACAGGACAAAAGGTATTATAAAAGATGTTGCTTTAGAATTAGCGGGCGTTCAATTGAACGCCCGCTGCTCGTCTTGACGATTGATTTTTGTTTGCATACTCTACTGGAAATTATTGTTAAATAGATGGATTTTATTTGACATAGTCGATTTCCTGTGTTATGCATATTAGAAATTTAACGATTAGGCAAGGAGAATGTGGATGTCAATAAAGACGCTTGATGAAATGTTGAAGACTGTAAAGAGTTCCGAAAATAGGAGGGTTGTGGTAGCAAATGGGAATGACCCCCATACGATAGAAGCGGCTGAACGTGCTGTCAAGGAAAATGTTGTTGATATTACTCTCATCGGGGACAAAGAAAGAATTCAAAAGGTAGGGCAAGAGAAGAAAATTGACCTCAGTCTTTTTGAGATTATTGACGAGAAAGATGAATGGAATGCTGGGAAAAAAGCGATATTAATGGTAAGGAATAAGGAAGCAGATATTCTTATGAAAGGTTTAATCAGTTCTGCTTACTATATGAGGCTCATACTTGATAAAGAAGAGGGTTTGCTCCAAGGCGGAAAAATTTTGAGCCATATCGCCGTGCTTGAATCTCCCAATTACCCAAAACTAATTTTTGCTGCTGATGTTGCGGTGATTCCTCTCCCTACTCTTTCTCAAAAGGTTCAGATGCTCAAATACTGTATTGAAATTGCCCATATGTTTGATATCGATATGCCAAAAGCTGCTGTTATTGCTGCAACTGAAAAGGTTTCTCCAAATATGATAGCAACAGTTGATGCTGCAATAATAACACAAATGGCAAGAAGAGGCCAGATAAAGGGTGCGATTATTGATGGTCCACTTGCACTCGATGTTGCCGTTAGCAAAGAGTGCTGTGATATAAAAAGTCTTAAAAGTCCTGTTGGTGGTGATGCAGATATAATGATTTTTCCCAATATAGAAGCAGGCAATGCCTTTTACAAATCTATCACTCAGTTAGGAAAAGGGAGACTTGCTGCCCTTGTAACAGGAACAACTGCTCCCTGTATTCTTACTTCCCGTGCTGATTCAGAAGATTCGAAGTTCCTTTCCATTGCGCTTGCTGCCAAAACCGTAAAGGAGTAGAGTTTGAAAAGAACAAAGATTATTGGAACCGGTTCTTATTTGCCCGAGAAAGTTTTAACGAATTTCGACCTTGAAAAAATGGTTAATACAAGTGACGAGTGGATAAGAACAAGAACCGGAATAGAGGAAAGACATATTGCTGCGGATAACGAAGCTTCATCAGACCTTGTTGTTGAAGCGTCAAAAAGGGCAATGGAGATGGCATCCATAACTGCTCAAGAGATTGATACGATTGTTATAGGGACTATATCGCCGGATACAGTGTTTCCATCGACAGGTTGCTGGGTTGGTTCAAAACTTGGAATTCCAGGTATTCCAGCTTTAGATGTGAGCGCTGCTTGTTCGGGTTTTCTCTATGCGCTTATAGTTGCAGATAGTCTGATTAAAGCAGGAACCGCAAAGAGAGTGCTTGTCGGGGGAGTTGAGGTATTAACAAGGATTACGGATTGGGATGATCGCTC
>CAZOEM010000641.1:0-2067 GCA_964578735.1 uncultured Halobacteria archaeon
TTCTGAAACAAATGATGCGCCGATTCCTGCAATGACTGCCTGTTTAACTGCTTCCGTGCTCCCCATCTCGATAACCGTATTGAGTTTCTTTGCGAGAAGTTTCTTCTTTGCAAGAGCGCGAGCAACTGCGAGCCTTGTGCCGGAACCTGCCTCTCTGAAAATAAGCGGAATTTCCGTCAATTTCTCAAGTGTTATCTGTTTCATCTTCATAGAAAGGGGGGTAATTAGAACGATATTGTCCTTCATCAACTTCTGGAAATGCAGTCCGTGTTTCCTTATTTTCTCTCCGACTATGCCAAGGTCAACGAGTCTGTCAAAAACATCCTTGATAATGACAGAGGAATCAGCAATTCTGAGATATATTTGAATTCCGGGATGTTCATTCTTAAAGCGTTTGACTACCGGTGGAAGCAAATATGTTCCTGGTACGGTGCTTGCTCCAAGTCTGATATCACCACGCAAAAGGTTTTTAACATCATCAATCACATTTCGCGTCTTCTGCGCAAGTCGGATGAGCTCCTTTGCATATTCGTAAAGTAGTTTCCCCGAGTCGGTTGGTGTGATTCTTTCCCTTGAACGATTTACGAGTGTTGTTCCATAATAATTTTCAAGTTCCTTAATTTGGGTACTAATAGATGGTTGACTCAAGAACATTCTGTTCGCCGCATTTGAGAAACTTCCTGTCTCAATAACAGCACAGAATGTTTCAAGAGTCCTGATTATATTCATAAAATAAGTATACATTAGGAAATTTATTTTGTCAAATAAGAAATTCTTATGTAAAATACTGTTATATTTTGTTTTTTTTATAAAGAGAAACAGAGAGTTAATCGCAAAAAGGGTTGACAATGAGATTTTAATCGTATATAATCCGTGAATGATAAACGCATTGAATTTTGTGATTCGGTCTATTCATAGTGCTTTATTATCTAAATTTAGTGTAAGTAAGATATGGAGGACGAATGATTGAATTAACAATACCCGGAAGAGGAAAGATTGAGATCAAAAATATCGTCTTTGATGTGAACGGAACCATTGCATTGGATGGTGAGATAACGAATTCAGTAAAAAAGCGGTTGCAAGAAATGGCAAGGAAAGCATCCGTTTACATCCTTACAGCGGATACTTATGGAACAATTGAAAACCAGATACATGGTAGAGGTTTAAATGTTCACAAAGTGACACCGCCAAATGAGGCAGCAAAGAAGGAAGAGTTTGTGAAGCAAATTGGGGAACTAAAAACCCTTGCATTGGGTAATGGGGAAAATGATGCACTTATGCTTAAGAGAGCAGCACTCGGAATATGCGTAATCGATGCTGAAGGAGCATCAGCACAAGCAATAGCAAATGCCGACATCGTTGTTCTGGGTACCGACAATGCTCTGGGTTTAATAGAAAATCCTAAGAGAATGTTTGCCACATTGAGATCATAGATATTGTTCGGTGTTTTCTTCACAGAATGATGAAAAAAATTGAATTATTTGGATTAACAACAATTCCACTAATCAAACCCGGTGATGCTCTTCCTGAACTAATTATGCAGGCAGTGGCAAGTGAGAATCTAAGATTACTCAATCGTGACATAATAATAATATCCTCCAAAATTGTTGCAAAATCTGAAGGAAGGGTTGTTGACCTTAATGGTATCAAACCTTCAATTAAGGCAAGAATTATAGCGAAGGTTACCGGCAAAAAGGTTAAAGAGGTGGAGGTTATGATTCGGGAATGCAAAACTGTAATTGGAGAAATCCCTCTGAAGAGAGCACACAGTAAATTTGGTAAAAAGGTTCCAATTGCAGGAGGGGTACCTGATGAACAGTTAAATTCTATTCTTGATGACACCCCAAGTTTGTTAGTTGTAGAAATGCAGAATGGTAGGATTTGCTCAAGCTCGGGAGAGGATGACACGAATGTGGACGGCAAAAATATGGTTGCCTTACTGCCCAAGGATCCAGACGATAGCGCAAGAAGATTGAGGAAGAAGATTTATGAACTCACGGGAGCCAGAGTAGCTGTGATCATATCCGATTCTGAAGTGAGAGTGCTCAGACAAGGCACAACCGATAT
>CAZOEM010000642.1:0-2067 GCA_964578735.1 uncultured Halobacteria archaeon
TATCTGCAAAGCAAAACATTCGAAGTGATTTTCTCCCGTATCGGTTCCGGCTGGCGTTTCGTAAATATGATTGTGCCCACAGAAAACAAATCCATCAGCAATCTCAATATCACAGTTACAGGAAAGGGCAGCGGTCAGGAATAAAGGGGGAGAGTTTCTCGCAACTTCAACTTCAATCCTCCTGCGGATACCTCCAACCATCCCGACTGATTCCACAATCTCTATTGGCAGAAAAGCTCCTTTGTACTCTTCAGGTTTGCCTGAAACCTCCGAAGAATCTGTCCAGTTATAGAAAAATATTTCTCCTGATATTTTGGGATTAACCTTGTGATGCACAATAAGAGAATACTTTCTCTGAGGACTTTCAGTGGAATATCCAAGCCTTTCTTCCTCTGGAAGTATCATCTGTGCACTACTTCTATAATAATCAGGGGAATTATCCTCCGGTATTTCACTGTTCATAAGAATGTAAACTTTCCAAAGAGACTCGTATGGAACTTTCGAATCTCCAATATACAGCGAATCGTTCGGGTCAAGGGAGAGCCTATGAATTACTTCTGAAACCCCTGCTTTTGCGTAAGAAAGACAGCGCAGATTATTTATCTTCGCTCCAACAATTTTACCTTCATTCATAGAAAGCATCATAATGGCAGCAGCGAGTAGTGCTAACAATAAGAGGATTATAAGAGCAAATATCAGTGTAATTCCTTTTCTCATACCCATACGGATTTTCATTTCTTTGTTATGTAAGTCTCGGCCTTTATATTCCAGGATTGGTCTTTCTGTTTCCAGGAAACCTCAGTACGAATTCTTGCCATACCTGATACTGGGTCATCGTGAAACACCCAGAACCATCTTGAAAAACCCTCAGGAAGTCCCTCGCTTGCATCATACTGGACACCATCCTGGAACGACTCTACTGCTTCCTGATACCCCCCTCTTTCAAAAACAATCATTTCTTCCTCGAGATAGTCCACACTTCTTGATTTAACATCATTTGAAATAATGGATTTCTGCGAAAAATTAGCTAATGCAACAACAGTTAATAATCCAATAGCTATTATTACCACCGAAACAAGAAATTCTGTAAGCGAAAAGCCTGTCTTTAAAAACCTGTTCCTCATTGCAATCATAACCTATTCATCTTTTACGGGGATTTCAACTTCAACAGTCGTTCCCTTTCTTGAACTGTTGATATTGACCTTTCCGTTATGAAGTGTTATTACCTTATAAACAATACTCAACCCAAGTCCCACACCACTCGCCTTTGTCGAGAAAAACGGTGTAAACACTTCCTTCTTAATCTTCGAAGAAATTCCTGCTCCCGTATCTTCAATTCTAATCCGCAAGAGCCCTTCTCTTGGATGAAACGAAGAATTGACACCGATTGTTCCACCTTCCGGCATAGATTCATATGCATTCTTCAAAATATTACCGAAAGCCATTTTCAGAAGATGTTTGTCTCCTCGAACGAAAAGTTTACCTTCATTAATCTCATTCTTGATGGTTATATTTTCGGGGCTTTCAGCCAAAAGTGCGTACAGAACTTCTCTTAAATCCACATCGTTCTTTTCCAGATTCTGAGGTTTGGCAAAGAAAAGAAACCCGTTAACTACTTTGTTAAGGGATTCCGCTTCATCCCTGACCTTCAACATATATTTCCTCTCGCCTTCCCCTTTAAGGGCTAGTTTCGTAAAACCAATAATTGAACCAAGTGCATTTTTGAACTCATGAGCAATTCCAGCCGACATTTCTCCGAGTGAGGCAAGATGCTCTTTTAAAGAAATCTCTCTTTCCATTCTCCTCACTTTTTTCTTCTCTTTGGCATACATCCCGCTTAGTTCTTTAATAGTATCATTAAAAGTAGAGACGATTTCATCAACACTTGAAACCTCTTTATCTTTTATCTCCATTGCAATCGTGCCCATCCTCTTAAAGGGACTTAGCACAAATATAACGAAATATATACCGAGAATCAGAGCAACGAAGGTTCCAAAAAGCTTTATATATGAATTAATCCTCAGGAGCAGCAAAAGAAAAGGTATCTCCTCTTCTGGGGAAAAGAGC
>CAZOEM010000643.1:0-2059 GCA_964578735.1 uncultured Halobacteria archaeon
TCCATGATCTCAATGGACGCTTTATACAGTTCGATGTGTGAATTGATTTTTGTTATGTTTAGGTTGGTCATAAAAGTGAAATACCCGAAAGTCATGTGGTATGGATCCACTTTTTTGCAAGCAAAAACCTTTACTAAAAGAAGAAAAACAAAGGTAAATAAAGACACGTCAGAGGTGATGGAAAATGGCGATTGAAAGAACGGATAACATGGACAAAATAACTGTGATTGAAAAAAGATTGGGGATAATTGTGGGAGCGAGATTGAGAGATAGAAACAGAATAGAAAATGCTATTTCAACTCAAGATAGACTAAGGAAGAAATCCGAGGGTTGGAATGGTGCAAAGGAGATAAGGAAATGGCGTGAATCAAGATGATTATCCTGGATGCATCTGTTGTTGTGAAATGGTTTTCAGAGGAAGAGTACACAGAAAAAGCCTTAGCGATAAGAGAGAGAATTGGGATGGGGGAAGAAAGAGTTATCGTGCCGGATTTGCTATTATACGAGCTGGCTAACGCTTTAAAATATAATCCACGTTTCGATGCTAATGATGTCAGTGACGCTTTAACATCTATATTTGATATGGATTTGGAAATTGTTACTCCAATACCTGAGATTATAAACTTGGCAGTTGCACTTGCTTTTGAATATAACATAACTGTTTATGATGCTTTTTACATCGCATTGGCAAAGGACTTAGAACTCACTTTTATCACCGCAGATAGAAGACTTTGTGAACGAGTAAGAGGGCTGGATTATGTGGAATTTATAGGAGAGATGTAATGGAAATTTACATGATAAGAGATTTGCTGAAGGCGGTTAGAGATATTTCTTCCTTGGTTAATATTCATTACATAAGACAGAAAGAGCCGAAAGGACTTGGAGATGCTGTTTGTGATACAACTCGCAGATGCTATTAAAATGCTGATAAAGAAAGAGGGAAAATTAAATTTGAAGGGTGACCATCATGAAGATGCTTTTCTGGTAACGGTGAACGTGGATTATGAGATAAATAAACCACAAGGTGTGCTTTTTGCGATTGCGGGAGAGGCTAGATGAAACAATGAAAAACAAAATGGGCTTGCCTTTAGCTTTTGTGATGGATCACGCATCACCGATTACCGATCACGCATTACCCAAAAGAACGAATAAGAATCCAAAACAAAGAGCAGCGTATGCGCGAACAATCTTCCATTTGCTACCGATTCGCCAAGCAGAATACGTCCTATCGGCTTGTCTATCAGGTCTGGGAGGATCGCTCCAATTGCAATGAATAAATAATTGATCTTCTTCATTCTTATCCCAATCCATGGAAGAACGAACTGGAATAATATGAATGCAATGCCAAGGGTAATCCCTATGTGTCCGAATATAAACATGGTTCATATATTGTCGCTGCGTGATAAAAATTACCAGAGATATTTTATAAAGTAAATTTTAGGGAGAAAAGCATAATCTTTAAATATTGCGTTGAAGAATAAAATTGTAGGAATAGATAAAAGAGGGGTAAAGATGTTGAAGATAAAAGAAGAGGATTTGCAGTATATCTATCAAAAGAACGAGAAAAAAGGTGTAATTATGGATATTCAAACATTCGAAGCGTTAATGGAGATGCTGGAAGATTACGAAGATAGATAAAATCGTAAAGAGGGGAGTGATATGGAAGAAGTAGAAATTATTAAAATGGTTCCGCATGTGGTTAGGTCAATGCAAAGAAGGATTTGGATAGATTACGATGAAGACGCTGATGTGCTATACATGAATTTTACATACCCGCCAAAGGCTGTGGAACACGAAGAAGAGGAGAGCGGGATTGTAAAAAATTATGACGAAAAAGGGAATCTTACGGGATTAACGATAATAGCGGCAAAGAGATTCTCAAAAGCAAAAGATGAAGAATGGTAGGGAGAAAAAAGAATTCGCCGATGTAAAGATATTCGTTAAGACCGTTGGACCTTTCCATTTCGTGAGAGAGTCGCTACCGCAAAAGAATGTTGAAGTTACACAAACCAAAAATGATGTCGGAGTGGTTTTTAATGAATTTTCAGAGGATGACAGG
>CAZOEM010000644.1:0-2058 GCA_964578735.1 uncultured Halobacteria archaeon
TACAGCTTCGTGACACCATTTGGGCCTTATTTCCCCTTTCACCGAAAGGCGGGATGAATCGTATGAGAATGAATATTGTGCCCTAGTAAAAACTGGTCCCAAAAATTTTCCAAATCGGGCTTTTGAAGACTAGGGAGTGTTGTTTTAGCGTGTTCTCCTGATGGTGGGTTTAAACTCATATAACAAAATAACCATGCTTTACCTGCTGTACCTTTTCTTCCTATTACTATTGTCGGATAATCTACAAGAGCTTTCGTAGTGCTAGCGTATATGCCACCAGAACCGACCACAGGGATATTTCCTAAATCTTTAGGTTTTGCCTTACCATACTTGACTTTTGCTACATCCCCTAACCTCACCACATCTCACTCCTCCGGCACCACTTCAATTTCCGTCTCCTTTAAGTGGATTGAGTTCTTCAACTCAGTAGCGCTTAGCCCTTTCTTCAATTTCCCTTCTTTTCCGGCATTAACGAGTTCTTGATACTCTCTGGTTTGAGTAAAGCCGAAGATGCATGTTTTTCCGGTCGTGGCACCTATTCTTGCAAATAGAATATCGCCTTTAGATAGCCTGAATTGTTGTAGGTTATTCTCATCAATACTGCCATATGGAACCGTACCCCAATTTACAGTGCCATCTTCTTTTATGTCTGTTATTCTAAGAAATTTTGTTCCCGTGTTCTCATCCGTTGCAGAAGTAGTATATCCATATTGAAACTGTCCTTTATCTCCAAACCTCACCACTTCCCATACCTTAGGTAAATGTCCAAATTCAGTCATCTTGAAGCTTTCGGGATACTATTTTCAGTCATTATATATACCTCCTCTCTGCCTGATTTTGAAGTAACTTCTTATGGATTTCCACAACTTCATTGAACCGTTCAATTGAACCATTAAAGAAACCTGCTTTGAGTAACCCCCATTCAGACCCTTGCACAACCCCTGTGCGCACAAATTCAGCAAGAGGGGAGCGGTTCCAAGTCTTCTCATCAAAGTCAAAAATCCTCATACTACGGGCTGTGTATCGCCATA
This sequence comes from uncultured Halobacteria archaeon, assembly GCA_964578735.1. Taxonomy (GTDB): domain Archaea; phylum Halobacteriota; class Syntropharchaeia; order Alkanophagales; family Methanospirareceae; genus Methanophaga. The sequence continues at coordinate 1,032 of CAZOEM010000644.1, forward strand.
CAAACCGCCCATTAGGTGCGTAGGATTCACTGACAATATCCAGATAGGTAAGCGCCAAAAGGTATTCGAATGTATCGAAAGTTTCCTCATATCCTACATCTTCTGGTAAGTAGTTATGCAATATAGGCCGTAGTAAGTCATAGAGGTAGTTGTTGAAGAGAGTGTATTCGTGCTCAGCGTTTTGACGAGACACCCAGTTGTAGTCTGTAAATACTGACTGGACATTGAGCATTTCAATTGCTGGTTTTATTCCGTTATAGCGATAATCGCGATATTTTGGTTCTTTCAAAATTGCTGCCAGATTGTGAAAACGCCTGGCTGCAAGGGCACTGATGCCTGTCGCATATGCAAGCAAAAGTGCGGGGTAGTATTGAAGCTCGATCTGTACAACTTTTCCATATTGTTGTGGTACTTGGGTAAGCCATTCAATGCACCTCGTTAGCAAGTGAGCGTTCTCACCTGTATCGTGATAACTCAAAGCAGCCAGCATCGCCACTAGGCGCCCCATAAGAGCTTCGTATTCGCGCATGCGCTGCTGGTAGAATTCTTTGGTTATTTTGTTATTTTGCGTGTCGAATCTTTCCGACAACAACTCCTGGTAAACCCGCTCAGTCTCTTTGTGGACCAGATCATGCAACCTGATTCGGTGTCGCGAGTCTGCCAAATATCGCTTCACCGTCGCAACAGCTACTGCCGTAGAAACAGGAGGAAAAGGATCCAATTCTTCTAATGACTCTACATTTCCCCATAATTCTGTAAAAAATTGGTCGGCACTTTCAATATGAATAACTTCTGCTCGTCTTTGCTGAATAATCTTTTTTGCCTCTTCGGTCGGTTCTCCTTTAGCAAGCCAGAAGGTTGTAAAGCGACGTGCTGGAGCGCGTAAAATAGCATTCCTTAACGCAGTATCCCATGCACCGGACCAACCACATACAAGAAGTCCGAATTCGTCAAAAACTTGGTCAAGGAACTTATACTTCACACCGCCACAGATTGAACTTTTTCAAAGCTCTGAAACTGCAGCGTA
>CAZOEM010000645.1:0-2056 GCA_964578735.1 uncultured Halobacteria archaeon
TATACTATTCACGTGAATAACACCGGTAATGCAACTGCAACCAACGTTACGGTGAAAGAGACATACGACGAAAACGTGACTTTTGTCACGGCTGTGCCTGCGCCTTCGCCGGGGAATGATACGTGGGAATTTGCAACGCTCAATGTTAGCGAGAGGAGATGGATAAATATCTCTGTTGCTGTCAATGCGTCTGTTCCGAATGGAACAGTGCTGCACAACATCGTTAATGTGACGTGTGACGAAGGCGTTACGGATACTGATGCAGAGAACACAACGGTTCTTGTGGCTCCAGTACTCAACTGCACCTGCGGCGACATCTGCGTGAACACATCCGGTTGGTGGCGAGACGGCGGCGTATTTAATCCCAGCCTTGAGCCTATATGGGCAGCGGTGAACAGTTCAGCAGTAGGGGAGGCGATCTGCGTTAAGGACGGCACATACAATGAGAATGTAGATGTCGGTAAGCGAGTGACGATAAAATCAGAGAATGGCTCTGCAAACTGTATCGTGAACGCATTGAATTCAAATGACCATGTCTTTGAGATAACGGCGGATTATGTGAACATATCAGGGTTCAATGTAACGGGCGCAACCGGAGACGGTAAGGCAGGGATTTACCTCGGCTATGCGGATTACTGCAACGTTTCCGATAATACCGCATCGAACGACACGGTTGGCATCGGCTTGGTAGTTTCGAGTAACAACACTATCAGAGGCAATACAGCATCTAAGAATACCAAGTATGGCATCGGCTTGTCGTGGTCGAACTACAACAACATCACTGACAACACCGCATCGAACAACACGGTTGGCATCGGCTTGGATCATTCGAACAACAACAACATCACTGACAACACCGCATCTAAGAATACCAAGTATGGCATCGGCTTGGAAGATTCCATCTATAACACTATCATGAGCAATACAGTATCTGTGAACGGAGATTGCGGCATCGCCTTGTATAGCTCGGAGTACAATATTATCACGAACAACGCGGCATCGAACAACAAGTACGGCATCGGCTTGTCGGTGTCGGACTACAACAGCATCTCGGACAACACCGCTACGAACAACGATTGCGGCATTGGCTTGAAGGAGCAGAGCTTATACAATAACATTACGAGTAATACTGCATCTGCGAACAACCAGTACGGCATCGGCTTGTCTGTGTCGGACTATAACAACATTACGAGCAATACCGCATCGAACAACTGGGCTGGCATCGGCTTGTCGTTGTCGGGCTACAACAACATCTCGGACAACAACGCTTCAAACAACTATTACGGTATTGGTTTAGAGTTTTCAACCTATAATAACCTCTCGGGTAACACCGCGAACGCGAATAACGGATTGGGCATCTACCTGTATTCTTCGAGCAGCAATAACCTGATTTACAATAACTACTTCAACAACACACATAATGCTAATGATAACGGCAACAACGCATGGAACACCACGAAAACAGCAGGAACGAATATTATCGGTGGTCTTTATCTTGGCGGGAATTATTGGTCAGATTATGCAGGCGTAGATAACGATGGGGATGGCTTAGGAAATACGCTGCTTCCTTATAACTCTTCTGGCAATATAACAACCGGAGGAGATTGGCATCCCTTGGTTCAAGTAGGTTTTGCACCACCAAATATCTCTGCTTTCGCTCCTCCATCGCCGATTAACGACACCGTCTGTCACTGGAGAACGTTTAACGTTACGGTAAACCAAACGGTAAACGTGAGCTGGTATCTAAATAATACGCTCCAGCACACGAATGAGAGTACAAAAGAAGCAAATTACACGCTGCATGCGGAAGTAGTGGGTGAACATAACGTCTCTGCTGTTGCATCAAATGGAAATGGCACGGATATGCAGACGTGGGTGTGGAATGTGACTGCGGCTCCGGAACCGGTTCTTGAAATAAACAAAACAAGTAATCCGGATCCTGTGCCGGCTGGCGGCACTCTAAACTATTCCATTAGCGTGAATAACACCGGTAATGCAACTGCAACCAACGTTACGGTGAAAGAGACGTATGACGGGAACGTGACTTTTGTCACGG
>CAZOEM010000646.1:0-2055 GCA_964578735.1 uncultured Halobacteria archaeon
ATGCCGCAATCCGAGATATTGAGGAACACCCGCGAGGTAAACTCTTTCGACGCTTAATCGAATACGGCCCTCGCAATCCCGATGACCCTGAAACCTTAATTAGCGATAACGAAACAACTTTGTGCGATCCTGAATGTGGATCGTGTGTTGAGTTTATTTATTCACATATGATTAATCGATTTAAAGGTGAGTTGTCCGAGTTGCTTGCTCTAGATCCCTGTCTTAAACTTATTCAGCGACTCCGCCGAAATGGACATTTACCTTCAGGTATTCGGCTCTTTTGGAGTGAAACAATTCAAGAACGACGCAAGCTCAGGGTAACAACCGAAGAAAGCGACGTACGATGGGGTGACTTCACAAAAGGTGCTGATGGCTTACTTGTTAAGCAAGTATCCAGCTCTAAAAACAAATCTCATGATGTGTTAAAAGTTCTAGGCGTTGTTGAAGTCAAGTCTATGACTCGTCCTAAAAGAAAAGTCCTTGATCAGATCAACAAGCATGTTACACGACTAAACGGGGGAGTTAAACTTGACGAAAGGGAATGGACTTCTAACAATCTACTTTTTACTCCATTTAGGACAACAAAGAAAGCTGAGTCTGGCTTGCTTCGTGTCATGATATTGCCCTCGACCTGGAAGCTAAGTCGTGAGTGGCGTAGTGTGAAAACGGATAGAGGAAGGACAATGGTATTTCCTGAACCCTCTGAACCCTCGATGCAAACAGAACTTGCGGAATTAGAGCCCAATTTCTGGAAGATTACACTTGCATGGTCTCAGGAAGCACTCAACCAAGCGGCATACGAGATGACTTTCTGGTATATGTCTCAGGTGGGTAGGCACGTTTACACGAAAAATAAATTGCCAAAAGGCTGGGAATATATGACACCTGAGCAAGCTGGTTATAATGCTATCAAGATGATGCTTTACTATATTTCTCTGCGTTATATCTCCAAGCGGCAGGAACAACTTGCTACTAGGCTTTATAATGTTTATTGCTTCGGTTATCCTTTAGGTGTGGAAAGTAATGAGATGCTTTGGCCAGAAGATTTTCCTGACGAAGATGAAAAATAGAAATGGGAGTAATTTCATATAACAAGGTGCTCCAGCGGGCGCTCCTGCCGTCGCGCCGATGAGTTTTGTTGTTATGTAAATAGAAAAGTAGTGCTTGTTTTGTTTATATGGAATAGTAAGAATATCGGTAATTTTATAATAGTCAGGTGAAATCAATTGATTGAAAAAAATAAAAGCAGACACCAATGAAAAACATCTTAGCTGTAAAGAATGAATTGCAACAGAACACAAATGTTGAGAAAGCTAAACATTTGCTGAGATTTTTCCAGGCATTCCCGGGCGGTTATGGAGAAAATGATAAGTTTATTGGTGTTTCAGTGCCAAATCAGAGGAAAATCGCAAACAAATATTACAAGGTCTGTTCATTGAGTGAAGTGGAGCGATTGCTGAACGAGTCAGTTCATGAATATAGGCTTACGGCACTTTTTATGTTGGTTTATAAATTTGAGAAATCAAAAAAATCAGTAGAACAAAAAGAAATTGTAGATTTATATATAGATAATGTTTTAAACGTAAATAATTGGGATCTGGTTGACTCTTCAGCACATAAAATTCTTGGTCCATACTTTATGGATAAAGACAAAAGTTTGTTATATGAATATGCCAATTCTGAATGTATTTGGAAACAGAGGATTGCTATAATAACAACATTCCATTTTATTCGGAATATGCGATACAACGATACGCTAAGTATCGCAAAACTTCTGCTGAATCATTCTCACGACCTGATTCATAAGGCTGTCGGATGGATGCTCAGGGAAATAGGAAACCGGGATTTTGAAGTGGAGTTTGATTTTCTAAAAGAACACTATAAATATATGCCCAGAACGATGTTACGATATGCCATAGAAAGGTTTGAAGAGGATGTTAGACAGCAATTTTTAAGAGGAAAGATAAATTGACAATCTCTATCAGTATATATTTTTAAAAAAAGGAGATAACTATAAAACATGAATGGAGAAAAAACGAAAAAGTAATATATATT
>CAZOEM010000647.1:0-2044 GCA_964578735.1 uncultured Halobacteria archaeon
CTACGTTGGCATGCCTTTAGCAAATGCTTTTGTGATTGAAAATAAATAAATAAATAAATAAATCTGTGTAAATCCGTGTTAATCTGTGTCTTAAAAAATAGGAGATAAAAATGGCGGAAGCAAAAACAATTTCGATAATGAAAGGTGAATTAACCATAAGCCCTAATCCTTTTAATACATCGGTCAAATTGAAGGAGGAGCTCGAAGATGTAATAGAGACAATAGAAATAATGAATGAAACACAACAGATCACACATTACCTATCACGTATTACCGATCACGGATCACGCATTACTGATCACGAGATATGTCACACATGAAACAAAAAACGGTCTGCATCGTTGGATTAGGCTATGTTGGACTACCGTTAGCTGAGGCTTTCTCAAAGCACCTCAAAGTGATAGGATTCGACATAGACGAAGAAAAGACGAGAAATTTAGGTAACAACAAAAACAACAAAGAAAACATAGAATTCACAGCGGATTCTTCTTTGATTAAACAGGCGGATTTTGTTATTATTGCTGTGCCTACACCCGTAACGAAATCGAAGGAGCCTGATTTATCGTATGTTAAATCCGCGGCTGAAACAGTCGGCAACAATTTAAAGAGCGGTGCCACAGTAGTCTCGGAATCTACCGTTTATCCCGGCGTTACCGAAGAAATAGTTAAGCATGTTTTAGAACGAGAATCAAAGATGAATTGCGGTATTGAGTTCTACATTGGATATTCTCCGGAACGGATAAATCCTGGTGATGACGCGCATGCGTTAACAAAGATAACGAAAATAGTTGCGGGTATGGATAAACTTTTTTGCAAGCAAAAACCTTTACTAAAAATTGCTTACGCCATTTTTTGCTTCGCAAAAAGAAATATTTCTTTGGTAAAGCTTTCTTTTTTAAAGAAAGGTTTGTTGACGTGCGAGGACTGTTTGATGAGGACGAAGCAAAAAGAAAAGGGTTTTATCATAGGCGGTTGTGAAACCAAAAGTATTTAAAAGGGTGGAAGTTAAATTATTAATAGGTGATGGCATTGGAAAAAGTGATGGAAAAGGAAGAAAAGGTTTTTAAAAGCGCAAAGGTGCGGAGAATATGGGGGAGTGCCCTGAAGTATTTGCCAGAATTGCTGGAAGAGCTGAAAGGGGTCAAGAGCGATGAAAAATCCAAAAATTCTCTTGATCTGTGAGACTAATTTCGTGTATTCTGTAATTTTGGCACAGGATAGAAACTGTGGACATCTTTTAGACCTTGCGAGTGAGAATACGATAGAAATTGCAATCCCTGAGTTCTCTTTTCTTGAAGTTAGGGGTAAGATAGGTGAGAGGTTCAAAAGAAGGGAGGATAAATTGAGGGATATTATCTCATTCTTAAATGAATTGATGAGATCAGAGTATCATAAAAGAACTTTGTATGACGTGAAAGAGAAGTTAAAACAGTTATACGTCAATTCTCCAAAAGAAAGAAATGAGGTAATGCAATCGGCAGAGGAGATTAAATCGTTATGCATCTCAATCTCACACAATGCAGAAATATCATACCGCGCGTTTTTAAGATCCGTAGCTAATCTGCCACCGTATAAAAACGGGGATAGACAGATTTATGAATCGATTTTAGATTTTACGAAGGATGAGGGCAAATATGATCTAATAATCTTTTATACATCCGATAAAGAAGACTTTGACCATAAAGAAATACGTGAAGAACTGGAAGAGCTTGATATTGAAGTTCATTTCGATTCTGGAAAATGTCTGCGGATGATTAAAGAAGAATTGGAGCGTTGATGATGCATTTTCAATATCCTGGATTGAGAGGGCACTGCATTCCTGTTGATCCCTACTACCTGGTTTATAAAGCGAAAGAGCTTGGTTATCATCCACAAGTGATCTTAGCGGGAAGAGCGATAAACGATTATATACCAAAGCACGTAGCAGAAATGGCAATTAAAGGCTTGAACGAAGTTGGAAAGGTAATCAAAGGCTCTAAGGTTTTGATCATGGGTTTGACATACAAAGAGAACGTGCCGGATACGAGGGAGTCGCCGGTGAGGG
>CAZOEM010000648.1:0-2039 GCA_964578735.1 uncultured Halobacteria archaeon
AAATCAAAAGGACTTCGATGCGAAAAAGTTAATTGCCTATTTTTTAAAACAAAGTCGCCGCCTTCGGCGGCGTTTTTCTAAAGAAAAATCGAACCGGTTTTTTATTTTGCTTTATTAATTCTCTTCAAATAGTAATTTCCATATTTGTCAGTTTTCGAAGTATTCCCTCCGTAGTCTGAAGCAAACTCTTTGTTTTCTACATATACATCTAGCCCTTCCGAATTTGGGTATATTGATATATTACCTGCTTGATTCTGAGTAATCTTTTCGAGACCCCGATTGTTCCAAGCGTTATATGCTAAATGATGAGATGATGCACACCCGAAGACGGTAAATTTTGGCATTATTTTATCTAAAAAATCCCACGACCTTTTTGAATCTCGTCCATGGTGGGGTGCTACCATAAACTCACAATTTGCTAGCACATCTCCAAAATTTTCAAGTACTACCTCCCAAGTTTTATCATGTGCATCTCCTGGGAGTAAAATCCGACCTCCTGCAGACCAATAGAAAATCACATAAGAAGCCGCATTGATAGCATCATTGCTTCCAGAATCATTAGCCTCTTCAACTAGTTTATCATTCGGTGCGCAAACAGTTATATAATCTCCTCCTTCTCCACTATCGTCTTCATTCCAGTATTTCCCTTTGCTACTAGTTCTCGGTGTAACTACTGTAATACCCTCGTGATTGTCTCTAACAGAAACATATCTATCCCAATCTTCTTCTTTATATTTTTTGTGTGTATTTGAGTTTTGCGAAAAGTCGGGTTTTTCCCTGCGAACACCAGAGTCCCAAAAGTTCAAAACTGTGACCGATTCTATTAAATTGTTAAAACCATCCATATGGTCCATATCAGGATGGGACAGTATAAATCTAAAAACTTGAGATACTCCCATTTTATTCTTGAGAAAACGAATAGGGTTTGAGGGACTTTTGCACATCTGATAATCGCCCTTGACCGCTGTTTTTTCTTCAAATGGGAAGAAAAGCAAAGACAAGTCTATTTCAACTGGAAGATTACCTCCACAGATATCAAACATAGTAACATGTCCACTCCCAGATTTGAAGATGATGCAATCCCCTTCACCTACATTTAATACATGGATCTCAGCTATTTTGACCTCCCTTTTTTTTCTTACTCTCATCAATGCTGGAAACTCTGCTTTTTGAGATTCCCCAAGCCATTTGTGCTATAGATTCCAGTTTCTTCATGAAATTATCAACATTGTAGCCTGCAATGAAGGCAATGGCGAGATACCCATATATTGAACTTTGTTGATTGTTAGATGCTTCAAAGATAAGCAATCCAGCTTTCAGAAAAATACAACTAACAAAACCGCTGACTGTACTGGTGATAGGGCGTAGATAATACCACGTTTCCCACTCTTTATCCCATTGTTTCAAGACACATTTATTTATATATATAGCTCTAAGGCAATAAAAACATCCCCCAATACCCCCTATATAGGCACATTTAGCAAATAGAAGTTTTGATATATACCAAGAGGGTGCGCTTAAAAGATTATGTAAAACCAGTAATACTGTAAAAAGAAAAAGTACAATTATCTCATAAATGGCAACTTTTTTCATATTTTCCCCCTTTAGTTTTTTGAGTAAAGTTAATATAAAAAGTTTTTCTTATTTACCGTATTAAATTATGACTAAAAGAGGCAAAAAAGCAATACCTATTTCTTCGTGTTTGCCAAGACAAAATAAATTGTATTTTATTAAAAAATTTTCTGTTTTTTTCTCTTGACAATATTTTTGTTATCCTTAAGATAAAATTAATGACTAACTATTTCATTTACGCAAGAAAATCAACAGACGAAGAAGATAGACAAATTCTTTCAATCGATTCACAACTTCGAGAACTGCGAAATCTTGCTGAAAAAGAAAATCTTAACGTAATTAAAGAATTTATCGAGTCCAAAACCGCTAAAGAACCCGGAAGAGAAATTTTTAACGAAATGCTTTCTTTAACCGAAAAAGAAGAAGCAGGCGGAATTATTTCATGGCATCCTGATAGACTCGCAAGA
>CAZOEM010000649.1:0-2038 GCA_964578735.1 uncultured Halobacteria archaeon
ATGTTCTAATAATTGCTGCGGATTAAAGCCAAATATTTTACTTGTTATAGTACATTTGAAAAGTGTTCACTCTTTATATTTTCTCCAACAATAAATTGCCTCCAGTTTTTCTGGCTCTAGACTGATAGGTTTAAACATATTCAATTTATTTAAAATTTCCCTTGTTTGCTCACGTTTATCTAAGATTCTATTGTTCCTCTTAATTTCTATCCTTGCTTTCTCCCCTTCCTCTAATTCTACGGGCTCCAGCGGCTTACGCATCCCTTTCTCAAAAACCACCTCGATTGTTCTTGTTCCTATCATCTCCCCCACACTTTCATTATTTCATTAGAAGAAAGGTATGCAGTATTAACTGATAAATCTCAACTTCTTCTCTATCCTACCTCTTGCATTATCTCGGAGGATAATCCTTTGTGCTTTGTGCTTACCTGTCCTGACGATGACCTGCGGTTTAGAGATATTTCTCGCTTCTCCGACAAGAACATCACCAGCAATCGTATCACCTTCCTCTACGCATGTAGTCATTTTCAATCAATCACCTCAAGTCTCCTATCTCTCTTCAACTCCTCTGTAATCTTCCAAACGATTTTGAGCATTTACCTCACCCAACACCAAAGTTCTTCGGCTGGAATTCCGAGTTGTTTAGAATCCAGATCATCCCCTCGCCACTGCCTGCCAAACAAATACCTTTTTATATTCCCGGGTTTTAATAAAATGTACGATAAATAATAAGGGGATATAAATGGAAATAGAAAAGGTTCAAAGCATGATTTTGGGAATATTAGCATTAATTACTTTGATAATTTTACTGTTAATCTTACTGGGATTCTTAATAAGAGTTTGAAATGAAGAAAGGAGACATATATTGGATAACGTTGGTAATAATAGAAATTATGTTTATCGTAGCTTTAATTTGGTTCGCTACACACAGCCTTTATGTAACACATGAAGAATTCTTGGCAGCGGTGGGAATTATAGTTACAGGAATCTCCGCTGGATTTTGGGCGCTATGGTCTAAGCTTTCGGAATTAGCAAAGGATATAGGTTATATCAGGGGTAGGCTAAATGAAAAGAAGAAACGTAAATAAAGGTTAATCTCAATATACCCATAGTTATAGAACAGATTTAGCGATTAAATTACTTGAAATGACAAGTAATAAGAAGAAAAAGGAATGGGAAGTGGTGATGCAAATGGCAAACTCCTCTATCAAAGTAGAGATTGTGGAACAGCTTGAACATATTCCTTCTGAACACCAAAGGCGAGTGTTGAATTTTGTGCGACGGCTGTCCAGGCAGAAGGGTGTGCCAGGGAAGCAACTGCTTCCGGTCGCGGGAACCATTAATAGCGATGATTTGCACGCAATGAGCGACGCTATCGAGGCAGAGTGTGAGAGGGTGGACGTGAATGATTGGTAAGTACCCATTCACCCAACACCAAAGTTCTTGGGCTGGAATTATTGCTTCTCATCAGTCAACCAACGTTTGATATTCATTTTCAAAATCCGGTCGTTCGGTAATAACTAATACAGGACGCCTCTTTCCCACAGAGTAATCGGTATGAGGATACTTGAACAATACAATGTCTCCGGGCCTAATCATTCGAACCTCTCTATCAAATCATCATCAGTGTAAATATCTTCCTGCTCACTTTTCAAGAAATCAAAAGTGGAATCAGACTTTAGCAGTATATCAAAGAGCTCTTCATCCTCAGATTGCGATGGCTCCTCAAGAAAGGTTATGATCACCTTGCAGGGCCCAGGGATATTAATTTTTGGCATTTTTATTTTTTTGCCATCAAAAATGGCTTCCACTGATAACAGACGATTCATGGAGACTCCCTCTTTTAGACATCAATCATCCTCAAAATTTTTTAGTCGAAAATCCGGGTTGTTTAGAATCCAGATCATTCTCTCGCCACTGCCTGCTAAAACAAATAACCCATTACGACAACTCTCCAGCCGCTGGTAAGTTTCAGTAACTTTTACACCTCTTTCCCGGAACAGTTTTAGCGCCGAGGGTTTGACCAGTGCCTCAATTA
>CAZOEM010000650.1:0-2036 GCA_964578735.1 uncultured Halobacteria archaeon
AAATTTCAGTTGATTTCTTTTCACATATATTCCCACAAAAAATGATAAATCTGATATATATTAGATACATTCAAATAAAATTTTGTTACTCACTAAAGATGAACAACGGAATATTTATGCCATTCTCATCAAAAGAAACTATCTGAAATTTTAGAGAAGTTTACGATGACCGAGAAAAGATATTTAGTTTGGAAGAGAGGTAAAAGTTTAATGGCATGTTTAGAAACGGAGTCCCTGATTGCGCTAATTATAAAAGCCAAAGATGCATTGAAAAATCAATTACAAGGAAGATCAAGCATTATAACAGAATAATAGGGTTAGAAATAGCGAGTTGGTGATTCAATGATTTTTTTGAGACACAGATTAACACATATTCAAAGTAGTGTAATAATTGACTTTTTAATTTTGATTCTATGCACCAGTAAAAACGTAATAATTTTTTTAGGACTTTAGGGTAGCATCGGTGTAAATCGGTAAAATCCGTGTCTTTGTATGATAATTATCAAAACTTTTTGGGTAAACTATTTACCGGGGGGTTCTCTAAAAACCCCATTCATTCTCTAACTCCACGAATGCTTCCTCTATTTCATCCTCGCTTACTTTGAGAACGCCAAACGTTTTTCCCACCACTGATTCCTCAATGAACCTGACTCTCCGTTCGTTCATATTAGACCTCTTAACTCCTCCTTACTGATACCTGCTTGCTTTTAAAATTTCAAGTAGAGTGCCCTCAGGTAACTCTCTTTTGGTATCTCTTCTCCATGCGCTTTCAAGCTCTCTATATACAACTCAATAGCTTCCCTTGCATTTTCTATCGCCTCTTCTACGGTATCACCGTATGTGACGTGACACAGCCGGGAAGAGAAGGAACCATTACCGTATAGCCACCCTCAGGCTCTTTTCTCATTACGATTCGATAGCTTAATTGTTCCATGTAATGACTAAAATGTTTCAGCCTATAAAAAGGTTCATTCACCCCCAAGTTGTGGCGATATAATACCAACAGTAGAAGCTGCTCTCGAATCCTCACGCAGGTACGAATAATCGAATATCCGCTAGGTTAAAAGGTCTTTCAGGACTTGACCGGCCATTTAGCGTGCGATACAAATTTGCAACACATATACCCAATTCAGCAGCTATCACTGAAAGACAAACGTTATGTTTCTTTGTCGCACGCCATCACACGACCTAAAGTCGGTTCATCTCGCAGCAGCTTACAGATTTTGTTCAGAACGTTGTTAGGAGATTATCTTTGTGTGTAGATGGAGATAGATGTCCTTGACGAACTATATACGTAGCCTAATGTAGCCTCATCTTTTATTTACTTTCACGACCTTTTAATATTATTGGTTTTCAGATTGTTTTGTTTTGGGGAGAGGGGCTACCTATTAAGCGGAAGGTACATTTTTGGTTGATGTTGGACGTAGACGCGATCTACATGAAGTAGACAAGTATCTACAATAGAAAAGGTAGGTTTTCACGGCTAAGCATAAATTTCAGCATAATTATCAGGAAAATATGGATAAAAATATTCAACCCTCGCATTTTCCTTACCCCGCATAAACCACTTCAATTTGAGATGTATCTCGTACTACAATCTCAGGCGAGCCTTTATACTCTATTATTTCACCTGTGACCCTAACCTCTTTTCTCTTGTAGTATTCTTCAGGTGCAAAAGGGAACTTATCCCAATCTCTGGCCCATATTATCGCGGTGAAATAACCTTGATAAGGATCATGGAAATTGAGAAAGATTATTTTTCCCTTTGTGTATTTGAATGTCATAACGATAGTTCCTTTAACGGTCTTTGTTTGTCCTATATAGTTACCAGCATCTAAATAAGATATAACACCTTCCTCCGAACTTTTCCATTTGGTTTTAAGTGGTGTGGCTGTTTGTGGCAGTGTTGATGTTTGAGTAGGCGCTAATGTAGGTGCCAAGGTAGTTGTCGGTTGGACTCCGAGAGACCATAAGCAACCCTCATTCTTTTCTATGGCTTCCTGTTCTGCATCTGCAATAATGCGTTGATATTTAAT
>CAZOEM010000651.1:0-2034 GCA_964578735.1 uncultured Halobacteria archaeon
TTAGTCTTATCATAAATTATACCATTTTTTACTGGTAAGAAAAGTATCTTTTTTAGTTTTTCCCTTTTTTCTTTTATTCCTCTCTTCAGCAAGAATGAAATGGTTTCTTTCGAGAAATTGAAACCAAGTTCCTTTAATTTGCTTTGCTTTTTCTCAAGTTTTCTTTCTTTATCACCATAGACTAAATTGATAAAATTTAGTATGTTATCCTTCATCTGCTTGCTCTTATCCTCGTCGTAATCAACAACCGGCAAAACACTTTCAACTACTATTTTTCTTTCTGCATCTAACTTTAGCTGAGCTTTTTTAATAGAAAAAGTGAAGGGCGCAACAACATCTTGCTGTGCAATATCCCCAACCTGCACAGAAGAAATAAAGCTGCCTGATTGTGGATAGATAATATTGAAAAATATTAAAATAACCGCAAACTTCAAGAAGAAAACATAATTCTTAGACAGTATTCTCCTTAAAGTGTATCTTACTTCAAGTTTTCGTTTCACCTGAATATCTCTCATATGCTTCAACAATTTTCTGGACAAGATTTCTTCTTACAACATCTTTCTTTGTGAGATAAACAAATTTCACTCTTTCTACATTCTGGAGTATTTTCTGAATCTTAATAAGACCTGATGCTTCCTTTCCAGCAAGGTCAATTTGAGTAATATCACCCGTAACTATAGCCTTGGAGCCGTTGCCAAGTCTTGTAAGAAACATCTTCATCTGTACACTTGTCGTGTTTTGGGCTTCATCAAGAATAATGAAGGCATCATTCAAAGTTCTTCCTCTCATAAATGCCAATGGCGCAACTTCAACTGTCTGAGTATCATAGAGCTTTGTTAGCTTTTCCCTCGAAACCATATCAATTAGAGAATCATACAATGGTCTTAAATAAGGGTCTATCTTTTCCCTGTAGTCACCCGGCAAAAAACCAAGACTTTCTCCTGCTTCTACGGCAGGTCTTACCAAAACAATTCTTTCATATTTTTTTTGCATAAGTGTTTCTACAGCCTTCGCCACAGCCAAATATGTCTTTCCTGTTCCCGATGGTCCAATACATACTACAATATCCATCTCCTCAATTGCTTTAATATATATCTTCTGTCCCGATGTTTTTGCACGAATTACCTTCTTAGGTGTTTTTATTAAATGTAATTTTTCTCCCCCTAGCTGATTTTCTCCTTCACCACTAAACATGGAAGTTACGCTAAACTTATCCAGCACTTCACCCTTCTCTGCCCTTAACAGCAAATTTTTGATTCCTTCTCCAAATCTCAGGATATCAGCGTTTTTCCCAATCAATTTCAATTTTTCACCCCTAACAATTATTTTTCCTGGAAAAAAATCCTGGAGCAATCTCAAGTTTGAATTGTTGCTTCCAAGAAAATAAATAGGAGGAAAATCTTTTAGAATATAAATTTTCTCCATTAAATCAAAGGTTTAATTTTAATGTTGAGGGAAATATCTCCAAAATAGATTTTCAAAAAATACCAGACAGTCATAAGAAAAATTATGACTGCCTGGAAAAAAGTTCCAATTTATGGTCTGGGAACAACGAGTTTCCAACCTGGATAAATCAGATTTGGATTTTTTATTAGGTTTTTGTTTGCCTTGTAAATTCTCTGCCATTGAGCATAGTTTCCTCGACCGTAAACCTCAGAATACTCCGCAAGTTTACTGAGCCAATCACCAGTTTTAACAACATAGTAATCGTTCTCGTCCGTCTTTGTATACTTCGCTATCTCAGCCTCAAGTTCTGCAATCTTCTTATCCAATTCAGCGACAGCATCCTTCAAAGGCTCTACTTGAACCTTAAGTCCATCAATCTTTGCTCCATACTCATCCACACATGTTTTGTATTCTTCAATCATTGCGAGCGCATCTTCCTCCGTAATTTTTTCCTGTGCCACCGACAATGAATAGGTGCTAATTAGGATAAGAGACAAGAGTACTGTAAACAGTATTTTGGTTTTCATTTCCATTCAACTCCTTTCGTTGGAACTTTATTATTCTCCTTTCAACTCCTCGAGCTGTTTC
>CAZOEM010000652.1:0-2031 GCA_964578735.1 uncultured Halobacteria archaeon
CTAAAAATTCATCCACTTTTGCTTTTAATACAATTTCCGGCATTTCTTATCACCTTCGCCTCTTTTAATTCAATCGCTTTGCGAACATACATTGTTCTCCCCCACACATTAATATTAAGGGACGAGTAGATATATAAATAATCCTTCTATTACTAATCTGCATATAACGTTTCAAAACTATTTAACCCTTCCTCTCCCAAAAGCCACAAACTTTCTTCATGAAACTCTCCCGCCACATGTTCAAAATCTTCCCTTTTAAACACAACCGCACCGACTGAAAGCAAATACCCATGATCAAGCCGGTTCCAGTTTCCATAATTTGCCAGTATATGCAGCCTTCCATCATCGTTATCACCAATCTGAGGAGCAGTGCCATCTGGCTTGGTATAATACATCACGAACTCAATCATCTTTTCTATGCGATTCATATACCATTCTGGGAATGTTATACCACTCTTGAGGCAGAGTAACGTAGCAGAAAGAAACAGTTCAGTCACCAATCTATGATAACTTATTGAGCCTTCGAAGTCCACGCCGTCTTCATACACCTGAACCTTCATCTCCTCTTTTAATGCACTCAAACCTTTTTCAAGCCACCCCTTCCCTTCTTTGGTATCCCGAAAGAAGATTCCAAGATAGACTAATCCTGCGATGTCCGAGAGGTAGTGATTACCTCTTATCTCTCCAAATTCTAAATTATTTATAATGTGCCTGCCATGTAGAAATAAACTTTTAAAGAATTTAATTTTAAATTCTTTTGTTAGGGTTTTTGAATTGCAGAAGAAGTAATAACCCCAAATTCAGTTCGTTGCACGAATAGCAACGTCCATTGTGCAAGCCCAGTTCACGCCAAGTTCAACAGGATTTTGCGCAATCCCGCTCCCTATCTGATTTATAAATTCATTTGCATATTTTTCATTGCCAGTATACCAGTATGCTTTTCCAAGTGTAACAAAGTGCTGGCATCTGCTCAGTTCCCACGGGACTTTTACATCTGAATCATCATCATGTGTGTTCGGTTAAGAGGTTTGTAAGTCTATTCTATTTAAACACACCGGGGTAAGTTTATATATAACTCAAGTCAAAATGGGCTTAACCGAACACGAATGGAATCATCATTCAAAGTAACGTGCGTTCCCGTGCCGATGTAATACACTTTTGAATCCCATCTGAATCCACTTTTGAAATCAAGATGCCAGTCTATTTCTTTTCCAAGTTCTGTCTTTCCGGAACCGAGTAAATCGAAGACGTGTGTGCAGATTTCGTCTGCATCGTTTATGGTTTGTTTTATTGATTTTGGATATTCTTTTTTTATTGTTTCAACGATTTTTTCTCTATTATCAGGATCAAAGAAAAAAGGTGGCAGTTCCTCAAGATTTTTATGATTGATTGCTTTAAAAAACTGCTTATCTGATAGTTGTACAGGATAGATTTTAATATAATATCTTCTGACTTTGTGTTTTGCATGTCTTGCAAGCATTTCCGCAAGAAGTTTTGGCGGCATGCTGCTCACTGTTTTTAGTGTTCTACTCAGGTCTTTCATTAGGATCAACGTTAGGTTTTTTTAGATCATGCTGGCACAATAAATAATTAATCACAAATCTTATAAAGTAGGTAATTGAAGTTGCAACTGCTGCTCCGATGATTCCCATCTGTATTATAAAAACAATATTTAAAGCAATATTTATTATTCCTTCGATTAGAACGGTATAAAAGTTCAAATCGGGTCTTCCCCTAGTCCTTTTCCTACCCGGCTACTCTTTAATCGCCGCCTTATTCAGAACGAGTTGCACTCAGCTTTGGATTGAGCATTGCAATTACGCCTTTATTGGGCTTGGCATTGAACTACACACCGTTTTGAATTCGATTAACACCTATTCTTATAGTTCTGTCAGTATTCACGATTTCACTTGCCATAGGCGCGTATGTAAGAAGAAGCAGGATTCCAGAGGGGGTTAGAAGAAAAGATTTTTAACTGCGAAGATAAAATTAGTCCTGGTGATGAATATGGCAACAAGAACAAAAGCGATA
>CAZOEM010000653.1:0-2027 GCA_964578735.1 uncultured Halobacteria archaeon
CCTTTATTTCAGAAACTCTATCACCAAGCGGCCTTATCCACACATACTGTAATTATCTCTACAACATATCGCTGCAGAGGGCGAGAGGATACGGTGTCCTTAGATCGTTACTTGATATCATTGCAATAGCAGAAGAAGCGATGACACAATCAGATCTTGCCAGGGCGCTGAAAATGAGCCAGGGGCCGGTTAGAATCAATCTAAAGGAACTTCAACATGTCGGGTTATTGTTCGAAAAGGAAAGAAGATATTATTATCGCGATCCCGTGCTGAAATATTGGGTTGCGTATGTGCAGAACGGTGTTGAAGTCTCTGACTTTCCGAAGGAGAAGGACATTATATTAATAATTGAAGAGCTGGGCAAAAAGTACCAGCTTGTATCAGAAGAACTCGGAAAGGCAAAAGAAGAGTCGGCAATGGCAATCATGAGACAATTTTCAGGGCAGGAAATAGATGGAAGAGTGTTCGGTACAAAGGGAAATGTTAGACTTCCTCAATTCAGCAAAATCAGGCGTTATATTTCGAAAGACGGAAAAACAGAGATTGATGTGTTGGCCACTAATAGAGTTAAATGGGCTGTCGAAATAAAGTGGAAAAGCAAGGCCGCCGGGGTTAAAGAGATCGAGGCGTTTTTCAGAAAAGCATCACCTTTAGCAGATAGATTTTGGTATATCGCAAGAACCGGATTTACAAAGGGGGCTACAGAGTTTGCTTCTAAAAAGGGTGTACTGTTATCTTCTGAAAGGGATATCGATGCCCTTTTAAATGAGTTACTAATGCGGCAATAATTATTTAGACACAGTTTGCTACTGCTTAATATTATTTTTCACCGCAGAGCCGCTAAGAGCGCAGAGGTAAGATAAAAAAACTCGCTATCAACGAACTTTAGGATTGTCCATTGTTTGATAGTGATCTGGGGGACGTCCTTGATTTCTTTGACTTATTCCCGCTCTTGTTCTTTAGCACGGATTACAGCAAATACAGCTCCGCCACCTCGGTTACAGCCGATGGTGCTTGGTAACCCATTAATATCACATAAAAAACTTAGCGGTACCAACGACCGGCCATTACCAAAGTGGCAGTAACTTGCGGGGAGGCAATTACTTTTATATTTTTTAGTCTCTTGAATATAATCCTGTTAATACTGCTTCTGCTAGAATACGACCCTTCATTAAATTCTCTAACTCAGCTTTTTTCGTTTTTTCATCAACTTCAAGAACTCTATCTAGAGCAAGCAGCCTGAATTCATATCTATGAATGGCCGAATCAGGACAAGGTCCTTTATAACTTTGCTTCCCAAAATCATTTGTTCCTTGTATACTTCCTTGAGGAATAGTATTTTCTTTTATTTCTCTTATGTCCGCTGGGATATTAAAAATAATCCAGTGAACCATTACTCTTATTGGAGAATCGCGGTCTTCCATTGTCATAGCAAAACGCTTTGTCTTTTCCGGCACATCTTCTATTATAAATTCTGGATTATTGTCACCGGCATCGCATGTATATTTCGCAGGCATTAACCCATTATTTTCAAAAACACTCTTTAGTTTCACTTAGTTTACCCCCCTTTTCCTTTGTTTAAACTAAATTTATAGTATAGGAATTCCTTTTTTTCAGATAGAATGAATAGGATTGTCAGGATAATTAAACATCCTGCAAATCCTGTTTATCCTGTCAAAAAGAGTCCCGCCGCAGGCGACTGATTCAAATATCACAAAAATTATTTCTGAGCGATCTGCCTAGTCCTTTTACAATTGCCTTACCTTACGGTATGTGTAACCGTTCACGGGATTACAACGCCCGTTTTACCGCAACTCACCGAACTGTAAGTGTTTACAGGGTGCTGCAGATGCGAGGCGGAGGGTACGCAGACGTACTCCCTGTACTTCAAGTGCCCGACAACAAAGCAGATGCGGTGCCCTGTGAACGCTTACCGGTATGTTATTTCCATATCGCAACCTAGTCAAGCTCTTTAGGAACGGGAGATAAATAAGTTGAACAAAAATTAATAGGATTTTTTGTTGTAT
>CAZOEM010000654.1:0-2025 GCA_964578735.1 uncultured Halobacteria archaeon
AATTTGCGTTGGTATGTATTTATATCTAAAAAGAAACTATCTGAAATTAGAAAGTTACTGAGGGTCAGACCGGAACTCCTGACGGAAACTGCGGGTTTTTTGTGGGTGTGGGAACACGTACTATCGAGATACGCAAGAACGACCGCTCTGCATCTCTTACTAAGTATTTCGAGTGTGGTTATAGATATACTTGGGACAGCATGCCAAAGAACTGGTGCGAACCAACACCAACACCAACGCCTACACCAACGCCTACACCAACACCAACACCAACGCCTAATCATGTGGAATATCATGCGTTAATCATTGGAATCAGCGACTATAAATCGGGAAAAGATTTGATGGCTTCAAAGAGAAATGCAAATACCATAGCTAATTTGCTTTCTAATAGATATGGTTATGATCATCTTGTTAAATTAACAGATAAAAGAGCAACACGTGAAAACATTATTTCCGAACTAAGGGATGTTTCTTCTGAGGTCGATCATAATGACAAATTTGTATTCTACTTTTCGGGCCATGGTGATTTAACAGAGCAAAAGGAAGAATCTATAGTAGCCTATGATAGCAAGAAACTATATAGTGACTACTTAAGTCTATATTTTGATGATATTGAAGGGGACAAAATTATAATCTTTGATTCTTGTCATAGCGGAGGGATGGCAAAGGAGACTGATAGTCCTCCAAATAAAAAGGGTATTGATAGTGATAGTACAGTTGTATTGATGAGTACGACAGCAGATACAATGCAGTCGCAATGTACTCTGATAGGTCATACGCCTTTCACAGCCAGTTTATTAAAAAAGTTTTCAAGTGGCCCTGTATCGGTTGAAGAAGCATTTTTTTATGCTAATGATAAATGCAGACATAAATATTTTGGAATATGTGAATTATATCCAAAGATAATGGATCATTATCCTACTAGTGCAGATAATAGCGATCATTGTTATCTTTCGGAACACGTTAATCCCAAGAGCATCAAGGGTGAAGGAAATTGCCCGATTCATCTTCATGCATACGATTCTGAAGGCAGGCATACGGGAATGAATGCTGCGGGTGAGGGCATAGAAGAGGAAATTCCCGGGTCCATCTATAACGGACCCGAGTATGACCCCGAAGAAATAATCGTTCTTGGTAAATCCGATAACATCTTATACAGAATCGACGCTCTAGATAGTGGGTCATTCAATTTCACAATTACAAAAAGCACGGAGGCGGAAACTAAAAGAATAACTTATTTAGACGTTCCGATCACCGAGACTACAGAAGCAACCGTTGATGTAAGCCAAGCAAACCCCACTTATACCATGGGAATCGATAATAACGGTGATGGCACAACAGATTATACAAATGAGCCTGATTCAATTGAAACAATAGGCGCAGAATCCCCAGTTCACAACCACAACATAATACAGGCACCGACACCATTCACCATCACAGCATGGCCAAGCTCATCGTACTACTACATAGGGAGTCAACCCTGTATTTATTTCTATGTAAGCAAGCCATGCTGGGCACGAGTAAGCTATATAAAACAAAATAGTACTAGTGTCAGGAGTGGACCAACCTATGTTAGTGCAGCACGCATAAAGACATAGGCCCAGTAGTAGAGTATCCAACAGGTAAAAGATCTGTGGTTGTAGATGCATGGACGGACAGCGGCGAATATGCAAACACCACGACATACTATTTGGTGGGTTAGGGGTTATGTTTCATATAGAAGTAGGGCACTTTTATCTGTGAAGAAAGTGTCTGAAATGGAGAAAGAAGTATTAATTCGGAAACGTAAGAAAGCAAAATAACTGCACGAGAAAGATTGGAGTAACCGTAATATAGCTCGCTACCTGGTTGAGTTTGGAATAAGAGTAGGACAGTTAAACAGGTCTATACACTCAACACCCACTGCTATGCTGTTCATAAAGGGTTGAGGGAGCTCCCAGATGTAGCTTAGAGAGGCATGATAAGTCCGGTAGCCGCATTGATGTTTTCTGGAGCGAAGAGGAAGAAAACTTCAAGCGGATAATT
>CAZOEM010000655.1:0-2021 GCA_964578735.1 uncultured Halobacteria archaeon
AGTTTATCTATTGCATCATGCAAAGCGAAAATCTTGGTTTTCAGTACATTAGTAACACCACGTTGTGAGGTAAGGCTTTTCAACTCGGGGAGTGCTTCTCTCAAAATTGCACGTTTCCGGTTAACATCCTGTGTCTTATGGACTCGTTCGTAAAGTTCACAATATTGAGGAAACCATTCTCTTGACAAAAGGGGCAACAGAGAAACTAATTTTGATGTTGAGGGAACAAAAAAGGGTGTCGGCTTAGGATCGAATTGATAGTGTTTCGTGGGCAAATCAACGATGACAACTGCTTCATCATCGGGTTCGAGCACTTTTGTGCCATACGTATCGGTAAAGATGTCGTGATCCCCAAAGTGGCAGTAGACTTTACTCCTACCGTATCGGGCCGTGTTCGCATAGACAATTGGCACTCCTGCGCGTTTTGCCAATGGTATGGCATGCTGATCGAAATCTTCAGCGGGAGGTGAATATGAAGGAACCACGCAAAAATCAACTCTGTCCCAGAGGTCGGATCGTACATTCTGTAAATAGTTTTTATGAGGATCGTTAATAAAATCAAAACAAAGAAGTACGGCGAAACACCATTTCCTTCCTTTTCTGTCCTGTATTGGGATAAGTTGCCATTCCGTGCCCATCGTCAGATCGCGCTCGAATCTAGATTTGGTCAATTTATCTACACGCAGCCAATTTCCATCCTTCATTCGAATAGGGCAAATACTCTTCCCAATATCATCCGAGTTTACAGAAATATTAAGCTTTTGGCAAATATCAACCGTTTCAGATGTAACTGCATGGCTTGCGGCAACAACGGTGCAGTCTCCAGCAAATTCGTCAATTGTTGATAAGCAGCTTGCCGGGATCGAATACTCTGGAAAAACCACTACATCAACAGACATGTCATTTAGGCGCTTAAGGATATGGCAGACTTGTTTTTTGATGAACCCTTCGTATTTCTTGGCTACCTTGTGGCGCAAGGCAGTGATCTGTTGTTCAATTTCGGGAACTGTAAAGGGGAAAGGCACAGCAATACCCAGCTCACCATCTTTCAGTTGTGCAGGCTCCTCCATGAATGAATATGGAAGAACCGCTGATGGCGGATAGTCAAATTGGACCAGTGCTATACGCACAAATGGGGTTTCAGATGCGAGTTGAGTCATCTAATTTTTCCTCCCACTGTTTCACAATTAGGGTAAGATATATAAATGTTTATAGATATATAAATATTTATATCTGACATCGCCGGCAGTGTCGTCCACACCCACCCCTCCGGCAACTCATACCGCTCTTCCATCACTCATTCGCCTTTAGTATCAAAGCAATAAGCTCTTTTCCTGCCTCGGTTATAACATACTTTTGCTTGCTGCTTCGCGGTCTGTCTGGAACAGTCATAGCCATTAAACCATATTCTATCAATGGATCAAGATGCTGCTTTTTGAAGAAAGACCGATGATGTACACCCGTAATCTCAGCCAATTCCAACATTGAAACGGGTCTTTCTGAATTTTTGAGTGTTACTATCTGCAACTTAGTCAGTGACTTAGTCACTTTTTCTCCCTTTACCAGTTTATCTACTGCGCTGCCATGCTTCTCATCCCCTTTTTCCGGTCTCTTAAACGTAATCCATAAAAAACCATTCCAGTCGAACTCCGGCTCTTCAAGACAGTGCACCTTCATTTTGTCCCTCATCCGGCCTATTCCGCACCCATTTCTTTCATCGTCAATCTTATGTAATCTGTGGTCCCATATCGTTGTTACTATCACCCAGCAGCACCATTATTTCTTGAAGCCCGTTAATAGCAGCTTCAAGATGCTCAGGCGTAAGAGGTCGCTCCTTCTTTGTTATGCTCGGTATATTAGTGCGGCAGTCATAGATCCAGACATGCCGGGTTTTGTAGCCTTTCCGGAAGAATATCACATTTGCTTTTACGCCCGGAGAATACGGAGTAAACGTCCCCTTCGGTAAGGCACAATCGAATTTTATAGTGATATAGGTATAGCCCTCTTCCCCATTTCCATAA
>CAZOEM010000656.1:0-2019 GCA_964578735.1 uncultured Halobacteria archaeon
CTATTGTATATACGGGATATTGTAGCCTATAAAACCCATAATGTCAGGTTATAACCGGAAATTCTCGGAAATTCGATCAAAGTGACCACTGTTACGTTCTCTTTTATCTCTTCATTGCCCTTGAACCGCTCTATAACTATTGAAGTATCGAGTATAACCATTTTATCCTCTTCTTTTCCATTTTTCTGGTATCAACAGGCTCAACTTCCTCCTCAAAGGTCCCAAAAATCTCCCTGACTTCTTCAGCACTGAGCTTTTCGGGATATAGCATCTTCTCGGCTATTCGCTTTAACCGTGCACCAAATTTATCCTCATCTATCCACTCCGGGACTTCCAACTTTATGCTGATGGCTTTCATAGCTTTTTTTCACCTCCTTTCATCCTTTCAAAAACTCATTTATCCAAACATCAACCAGATTCGTGCAGAACCGCCTTACCTTTCCTTTGTATTCATCATCCAAATATGGGCCTTGTTCCTCTTCCATGAACCTCGAAAATTCATCCACGTGTCTTGTAAAATTATCACTGAATCTTTCGGTATAGCCTTTCAACAGACCGAGCTTGTCCAAATAATCTTCTGTT
Organism: uncultured Halobacteria archaeon; assembly: GCA_964578735.1. Classification (GTDB taxonomy): domain Archaea; phylum Halobacteriota; class Syntropharchaeia; order Alkanophagales; family Methanospirareceae; genus Methanophaga. Next base: position 583 of record CAZOEM010000656.1, read on the forward strand.
TTTACCTTATGATCACTCATTCTGACCATCTGAATTAAGATTCTGTTGGATTCGAAGATTCTTATCATGTCTTCTTTTGTATATTCCCTCTCTAATTTCCTTAAATCCTCACTTTTAATTGCTAAAAATCTTTTAATTTCATTTTTAGGGATTTTTATCCTTTCTTCGAGTTTATACGTGTCTATTTTTACTCGAGCATCCTCGCCACCAACGGAAATAACGGGAGAAACATTTATCTCTGGAGCGATTATGTAGCTTCCAACTCGTTGGATGCTATCTTTTAGATTAACTCCACATTTAGGGCAGAATTTTGCTTCATCAGGGATTTCCGAGTTACAGTTTTGGCATAGCATTATAGTCACCTCTGAAACTTAAGTTTGCATTCAAGTTCATGCTTTATTTTTATAGCTTCATCTTCATTATACTTTAAATTCTCCACGGTATCACTTTTAAAACTAAAACCTGCCTTTTCAAGTTCTTCTTCAAATCCTTCGATATCCCCGTTTTTCATTTTATCAACTATCTTAGAAGCGTTAATACCTTTATTGTCACAGAACTTTGCAATTTCTTCAAAAAAGAGGAGCACAAACCGTTCGTCTAAATCTATGATTCTAGCCTCTAAAGATTCAATAGCGCATATAGTACACATTGTTCTATTAGCTTCATAATGATAATCACATACTTTTCTCAAACATTTTGGACAGAAGGCAACTGCTTCTTTGCTACATATAAAGCAATATTTGTTAGCTTCTTCTCCAACATGGACAGTAGACGAAATAGCTGGCGACACCTCTATCTTCGGCGAAAACTCCACCTTGTGTTCGCTAAAATCTCTTCCACAATGCATACAAAACCTTGCATCTTCACTATTTTCTTTTCCACACTTTGGACAATGCATCTTATCTATCTTATCCTCCCCCATTTTCCCTTCGATTACGGAAGTTCTCTTAGTTCTTCTAATGCTACCTTCCTCCATTTTAGGGCTACAGCATGATTTGGTTCAATTTCAAGTGTTTTTTCATAAAAATCTATTGCCGCCCATAACCTCGATTTGTATTCAGGAAGCTTCCCTCTTTTTATAAGTCCCGTATTAAAAGGATATTCTACCAAATCGAGTGCTGAAAAATGTTTCACACCTCCCTTCTGACACAATGCATATGCTGATCTTGGATTTATATCCAAGGCGTTGTCAAGATATTTTATTTTCTCATTCATGTCATTTGCAATCGTGGATTTGAGAATCCATAACCTCTCAGAGCGGGGATTTAGTTCCAATGCTTTGTTAATATATCTCTTTTCTTCTTCCTCCAGTTCGCGGTATTTTGATTCAAATTTCTCTATGGAAATCTTTTGTTCATAACGTTTTATTATAAGTTCTTCTTTGAGAAATAATCTAATAGCTGCTTTTTCAGCATATGCCTCATCATGTTCTGAATT
>CAZOEM010000657.1:0-2011 GCA_964578735.1 uncultured Halobacteria archaeon
GCTTGAAGATTCCCTGGTAATTATCAAATTAGAGGTGGAAAGAGTAAAACAAAAGCTTACAAATCTGTCGGGTGAGAAAGAAATGATTATCAATAATAAGCTGATGAAAGGCGGAGGCAAAAGCGATTCTCTTCCCGTACTTAAAGATGCTATTATTTTCTACAGGCAAAAGCTTGATGAAATCGAAAACTCTATATATCGTGAGAAAATCAAGCAACACACACTACTTATTTCGCAGGCGAGAAAACAATCGAGGTTGAATGAATTAAAGAAATACAACAAGAACATCGATCAACCCAGACAGGAAGTTATTGAAGAACACGATATTGTTATAACAACCTATGCAGAGGTTCCTGCAAAAGGTTTTATTTCTGTAAATTATTTGGTAACCAATGCCGGATGGATTCCTGCATACGATTTAAGAGCATATAACAGCGATAAGCCAATGAATATTACTTATAAGGCTAATGTTTATCAAAACTCGGGAGAGAATTGGGAAAACATAAAACTTGTACTTTCAACATACAATCAGAATTGCTTTAACACGAAACCAAATTTAGGTGTATGGCGACTCGATTACTATACACCGGGAACACAAAAGAACGTATTTCGATCCTGTAATTTCGATAGTCAATTATCTATGCAAACAGATGTTGATAAACGAAAGATTTCTGAAGAGCAAATCCAAAGTCAGGAATATGTTACATATAAAGAAATGAGTGAGATAAGCAAATCCTTCTCGAATGTTGAGTTCGAAATAAAACTTCCTTACACCGTACCTTCTGATGGTGAGCATATCTTAATGGTTGTGAATAATCACTCCATATCTGCCGATTTTTACCATTACCTGGTTCCAAGAGTGAGTAATAATGGTTACATGATGGCCAGTATGGACAACTGGGAAGATTTAAATTTCCTTCCGGGACAAGCCAATATATATTTCAGAAACACCTATGTCGGGCAAACGCACATCGATCCTACAATAATGCAGGATACAATGATTTTTGCTATCGGACACGACCAACAAGTGATATCAACACGCAAAAAGCTTAAAGATGAGGTAAAGAACATAGGATTGTATAAACGTAAAGTACAAACATTTTCTTTCGAAATAGTAGTAAGAAATAATGGATCAAGTACAATTAATTTGGATATTGAAGATCAAATTCCAGTTTCTGTAAATGAAGATATTAATGTAGTACTTCTTGATGGTGCAGGAGGAAAATATACAGACTATTCAGGGAAGCTTAACTGGAAAGTAGAGATGAAACCCGGAGAAATAAAGAAAATTAAGTTCTCCTACTCTGTTGAATACGATAGGAATAAAAGAATTTCCTAAGTAGTAGGTTTTAACCAATAGGCAGAACCAATAAGTAAATGATCTGATATAATCCGTATTATCTGTTTATGAAGAAGATTCATCCTGGATAATACGGACAGGTTGTTTTTAAATTGATATTTAATGTGTTTTTGAACTATCTAAACTAAATTCTTATACCAAGAAAAAGTTTACTATTGATACTACGTTAATTTGATAAAGGACTGGGCGTAAGAAGAGTTTTGACAGGTACGAGCTGAAAGCTCGCCCCAGTGGGGGAGTATCCAATTGAACAGACTATCATTAAAGCGAAAAATGAAAATTTTAATCTCATGATGTTAATTATTTGTAGGATCTTCATTGGTATAATTGCTAACGGTCTGTGTTACCCGGCCTTGTCCCACGGAGAAGCAACACACCGAAGGACGAACATTGAACGCGAAGAATGATTTGGAGCAAGTGCCCCTGCCGTCATAGCAGTGGTCTTAGCAGGGCACCACGGCCATATCAATTGACGCACTGAAACATTATGATTATGGATTTATTGAGACAAGTATTGGAAAAGAGCAACCTGCAACGAGCAATAAAGCAGGTAACACGCAACAAAGGGTGTCGTGGAGCTGGATGTATGGATACGAAACCGTTTACGGTATTGTATCTGGAATTAAGCGAAGCGAATCACGAACACCTTTT
>CAZOEM010000658.1:0-2010 GCA_964578735.1 uncultured Halobacteria archaeon
TACTTCCGATTTCTTTTCCTCATTCTCCTTTACGTATTGTTTAAACTCTTCTAAGTCTTCGACTTTCTTAAACTCCTTCATACTCGGATGATACACCCAATCTATTCCTCTCACCTTACCTTCCTGAATGAAAAAAATGAGATCTTTCTTTGCATATGGACCACGCACCTCTCCTTGTCTCCTGTATTTCCAGTGAAAATCTTTACCGATATATTGTGCTATGCCTTTGATTTGGGTGACCTCAATCCACTCTTCCTGTTTCTCTATGTAAATTTCATCGTAACAGGAAATAATTCCTTTTTGCAGTTTTTCTATTAGCTCTTCCTGGGTAAATTGACCCATGTCGCTTTGGCCTCTTCTTATGCGAACCTTTACTCCCATAATTCCCTCCTGGTATAATGTTCATTATCCATTATTGCTCAGATTTTAGAATACAGTTACACAGATTATACATCCTCGCTTTTATGGGATATCCTTTTTTCCCCATACTGTAAAAAGTTAACAGTCAGACAACCAACCTTTCTTCCACTACTATTTCTTATTCTATTATACTAAAGAATTCCTTCTTAGTCAATAATTTTTTCACATTTGTCAAGATAAAATTTCGACTCTTTCCCACATTTGTTGCAAACGACTGTTTAAATTTGCTGTTTTAAATAGTGTGTAATCTGAAAAAGTTTAAGATGATTTAATCTTCCTTTAGGACTCTTAAATCCTCTACGAACCGCTTCCATCTGTCTCCATACATTAATCAATGCTTCAGACTGTCCACAGCGCGATACGTCAGGATGCTTCAAATACGTAACCATTTTCTCAAATTTAGGACTTAAAAGAAACTCCATACACTTGGTTAAATGCCAGGAGTTCTGCCACCATGTTTCTCTTGCCAATGAATCTCGCTTATCATACGCTTCTTGGCTATCTTGTGAAACATCGAAGATATCCCATAATTGATGTTTAAAAAGGAGAATCTTCTCTATAATGGTTCCAGCATATATCTCCATCATCTCTGGAATTAAAAGATGTTCTTTTTCTCCCCAACGATCCATTCGTTTGAGGATACTCCATTTCATCTCCCACAATTCTGCCCTATGAAGCTCCCACTCCTTTCCCTTTAAGGATTTGCGAAATTGAACAATAGCATTCCTGAGGTAATGCCATATCCATTGTATCACATGATAGTAATCATACTGCTGATGTGCATCAGGCCACACCTTTGCGACTACTTTGGGAAAACAAGCGAACAGATCAAAAATTACACAGTAAGGTTTAACTCCCCACTTATCCAGCTTACGACAAAATGATTCAGTAACTCCTCGACCATAAAATCCTCTTACAGGCTCAAGGTAAAGAATCCTTATCTTTTTAGCATCACCAGCAATCTGCTCATAACGTCCGCCTCTTCTTGGCATATATTCATCAAGACAAAGAGCACCGGAAAATTCTAATCGTTTTATGATTTCAGGGAAACTGTATTGTGTTGCAATACGATGTTTCCATCGATCCAACGTCGATTTGGATCCAGTGGTATTAAATGTACGAGAGAATCTCCTTGCAATGCGTTCTAATGTGACATTATCTTCAACAATATGTGATACTCCTTCCCTGATAAGTTTTCTTGTTGCCCTCTGGTAACGCTCTATTCCCGGAACAGGCAGAAGGAAAGCTGTTCTCGGACAGTTAGGATTGAGACATTTACTGTAAATCATCCTTACTCGAAAAAACACAGGATGCACTAAATGTGCTGCTTTAACTGTCTTCCAATGTTCCTTAGCTTTCTTAAATGGTTGCTTTTTTCCGCAATCTGGACAAATACAGAATTTTGGGATCTTTGGTTCAACAACTTTAATTTCGGTTCTATTCATCGGGTAGTCCCTCCTTTCCAGAAGGAATACTACCCAATTATTAGTTAATTAACAACTAAATTTGCAACAAATATGGGAAAGTGTTGTAAGAACTTATTTCATACGGAGATACATTATATTTTTGCAACAAATGTGGGAAAGAGTC
>CAZOEM010000659.1:0-2008 GCA_964578735.1 uncultured Halobacteria archaeon
TTACGGGTGACCCGGAATTCGAGAGTATAGACGTGCAAGTGTTATGAATCCGACATTGTTAAACCTTTTTTGATGGTTGACGTGATGGTTGTAAACGGAGCTGGCAGATAGCAGAACTAAAGTTTTATTTATATATTATACATACAAAAAGTGATACAAGAGCTAAAACGATAAAATTTTCGTGCCGTATCTGAATTGACCCTTCTGGGGGGTGATAAGAGGAACGGCATTGGGCAGCGGGAGCTATCTGCAAAAAAGAATCAATCGTAGAAAGAGGGCATGAGATTGGTCGTTAGCCATTCTTATCGAAGTTTGGATTACTGCTCTTGGAAGTGAATTCATCATAGGTAGAGCGGTTATAGACCGATATTGTATCATCTTCGATCATGGGATGCGAGTAATAATAGAAGGATAATAGGTGATTCTTAATGAACGAGAGAAGAATGTTGAATTCATCGCAAAATGATGCAATAGGAGAAAAATGATAATGTTTATGCGTGATTTTACATTGGAAAAATATGAGGAGTTGTGTTTGGCACTTTTAGATAGTGGCTACACGCCACTGACGGTTTATTCGTTTCTTGTTCTTGGAGGGCAAAAGAAAAAGAATAATAAGTTGGTTGTTCTAAGGCATGATATAGACAGAAGACCCGGGAATGCGTTGCGGATGGCAGCGTTGGAACAGAAATTAGGAATTCAGTCAACTTACTACTTCAGATTTCCTTACACTTTTAAGCCAGTTTTTTGATAAATGGAAGGAAAAATACGATTATTTGAGTAAGTCAACGAAAGACTATATAAATATGAAAAATAATAGTTAATTAAAGATATGCAATGTATTTAAAATGAAGAATGTCGTGACCATGCACTTACCTGAAGAGGTAATAAAAGAATTGGAAGACATTGCAAAGGTAGAGCATCTTGACAGTATGTCCTTGATAAGGAAGATGCTGTTTGAAGATGTTGAAGAGTATCTGTTAAAGAGAGCGGCAGAGAGATATAAGGAGGGAAAGGTAAGTATAGAAGAGGCGGCAGTTAGGGCAAAAGTTAGCGTGTGGAGGATGGTCGAATATCTAAGAGAGAGAAATATAAATCCGCCACCAGAGACCTTGGAAGAGATGGAAGGGGGATTGGCACGGACAGAAGAGATATTGAAGTAGAATGTGTCTTGTTAGTCGGCTAAAGATTCTATGCACTTAAAAAGCATGAACACACTATCTATAACAGTTGACATCGAAGACTGGTATCATATTCCATCAGTAACAGGTTCGCCGTTTTCTGTATACAAAGATGTAAATGAGTTTTTTGAAAGATGGACTGGAAGAAGATACGATTATCTAACAGAGCCAACAAAAAGGGTGCTGGATATGCTGGATGGATACGAAGTAACCGCAACGTTCTTTGTGGTTGCGGATGTGGTGGACCATTATCCGGGCTTGGTGGAATCGATTGCAGAGCGCGGGCATGAGATTGGGTGTCATGGACTGCATCACGCCTGTAAAATAGATCCAAAGACAAAGGAGCCGTTGATGAGTGTTAAAGAATTTGAAGAAAGAACGTTAGAGGCGAAGGAAATGCTTGAACGATTTTGTAATGATAAGGTAATAGGATACCGAGCGCCGAATGCGCTAGTTGGGAGATGGATGCTCGATTCGTTAGAGAAGATAGGATTTAAATATGATTCTTCTATATCTGTGAATTCATTGTATAATAAAACGGATTCGTCTCTGGAAGGTGTTTCGTCCTATCCTTATTATCCAAAGAAGAACGGGTTGGAAATAGGAGAAGAGAGAAAAATTGTGGAATTCCCGTGGGCGTACTGGAATGTTTTTGGTTTTAAATTTAAAATACCTACCTCTGGCGGTCCAATGTTGAGATTTCTTGGTGCGCATGTAATATAAAAAGGATTTGAAAAATGTTAATAAGGTGTGTTTGAGGGATGGTCCTTTAGGGGCTACAATAGGAAGGAGCGTCAACTAAGAAGGTGATAAGGCTTGAAAGAAAAGAA
>CAZOEM010000660.1:0-2005 GCA_964578735.1 uncultured Halobacteria archaeon
ATTTGGTGTTCTGAAAAATATAATTTAATAATATACAAAGAAATAAGAATTTACAAGTCATACGTAGTGACACACTAATCAATCTTATCTTGACTACAGACACATGCCATGATATTATTAGCTCATGTTTATAAGACATATTACAAAAACCAACGGAAAGAACAAAAAGAAATACAGATATCTTCATCTTGTCGAGAGTGTACGCACTGAAAACGGCCCGCGCCAAAAGCTTATCCTCAATCTCGGCGACTTGCCTGTTGATCCTACGCAGTACAAAGCACTGGCTCGGAGGATTGAAGATATCCTCACCGGGAGAAGAAGCCTTTTTGAAATAGATCAAAAGATAGAACATCATGCAAAGTGGGCCGTGAACAAGATTTTCACAAAACGGGCTAATGAAATCAATGCTGAAAAAGTAGAAGATTTTCAGATGATCGATACCAAAAGCCTCGAGGTGTCAACTCCTCGTTCATTGGGTGCTGAATATGTCTGCCATTCCATGTGGCAGCAACTGGACTTTAATACTGTTCTGCTCAGGCAGGGCATTTCTTTGCAAGGACTCCCGCTGCTGGAGGCTCTTGTTATAGGCCGGCTAATCGAGCCTGGAAGCGAACTATGGACAAAGAAATGGGTAGAAGAGCTCTCGGCACTCTATGAGCTGACCGGTGCGCCGCCCCGGCATTCTTTGCAATCCTACTATCGGGGTACTGACAGACTATATGAATGTAAGAAAGCTTTTGAAGAGCATCTGAGTAATCGTGAAAAGGATTTATTCTCATTAAAGGAGAACATTGTACTGTATGATCTTACTAACACCTACTTTGAAGGACAGTGTGCAGGCAATCCGAAAGCGGCCTATGGGAGGTCAAAGGAAAAAAGAAGCGATTGCAAACTGGCAACAATGGGTTTTGTTGTTGATGGTGAGGGATTTGCAAAGTACAGCAGGATCTACCCGGGAAATCAGTATGAAGCTGATACCTTTCAGCAGATTATTGGTGAATTGGAAAAGCATATGTTGCAGAAAATTAAAAACACCATTGTTATGGATGCCGGAATCGCGACGAAAGAGAATATAGAATGGCTTAAAGAGCATGAATACAGCTACATTGTCGTTGACAAAGGGAAACCGCCATTCGAAATAGACTTTGAAGATATGAGCACCATTAAGGAAAACAAAGATACGGGCATAATTATTGAAGTAAAACGCCATGAACAGCAGGATGAAGTTTATCTGCTGGTAAAAAGTGAACGGAAGCGGCTGAAGGAAGCCTCGATGATGAGTCGGGTTGAACAGCTTTTGCTTGATCGTCTTACGTATTACAAGAACGGGCTTGGCAAGAAGAATCATGTAAAAAAGTACTCGAAAGTTGTAGAGATGACAGGACGGTTAAAAGAGAAGTACTCACGGGCAGCGAGATTGTACGAGATAACGGTTATTCCGGAAAAAGACGGTACGAATGATACGGTGAATGCCATAGATATTCAGTGGAAGAGAAAAGAACCCCGTTATGATGAGAATGCAAAGAGCGAAGGAACATATGTCTTGAGAACTAATCGCCTTGATTTTACAGACAAGCAGATATGGCAGACCTACATCATGCTCGGACGGATCGAGACTGCGTTTAAGGATATGAAATCACATTTGGGACTACGTCCCAATTTCCATCAGGTTGAAGAACGGGTAGATGCTCATATGTTTATTTCGGTGCTTGCCTATCATTTAATGCACGCGATAGAACATAAATTAAAGATAGCTGGTGATACACGGAGCTGGTGGACTATTAAAACTACACTTTCTACCCATGAGCGAATGACAGTTGAGTATATCAGTAAAAATGATGAAGGCATCCGTTACAATAATAAGTTGAGAACCAACTCGCGTCTGGAACCTGAGCATCTGGAGATATATACCAAATTGGGGCTGTCTGGAAGGCCGCTAACCAGGCGGCTGTCGACCCTTAAAATCGGTAGTGATAACAAATACTGCTAAGTGCTTTAACAGGCG
>CAZOEM010000661.1:0-2003 GCA_964578735.1 uncultured Halobacteria archaeon
CTGTTCAATATGTTCCGGGTCTTCAAGCAACGCCTTAAAATCGTATTCTGAATAATTATAAAACCCTAATGGATTCCCCTTTTTATCCTTTGCCGCATCTTGAAGAACAGGTTCCATATTTTCAAACTGACCTTTATACTTATTATAAGTTTCAAGAACTGCTTTTTTTGAATCACTTAAAGCACAATCAAATCGTTTAAGTACGGTAAAAGGGAGGATTACTTTTTGATATTCGTTTCTTTTATATACGTCTCTCAGCAAATCTGCCAGGTCCCAGATAAAGCTAATCTTTTCTTGAAAATTACTCATTTCCTCGCTTGCCACTAAAGAAACATTGTGTATATGTGTAAATATTTGTACTCAATATAAATCTCAGTACCCGCCTCTTTTTCTCTTTTTGTGATTCTGTTCCTGCAAGACAATACAAATTGAACTGGCTGCATGTTGCCTGTACACATTATCTGACGTATTATAATGTGCATCGAAGACGTGGCAAGGATGCGATGGACTAGATAGGGATTTCGCCCGAGTTTGAGGGGACTGCGGTGCATGATCTCTAGAGTCCCTACTTTGGATATGATGAAAGTGAAACAGAAAGTGTCAGGCACCTTCCAAACTGCTGAAGGGAAACGTACGGCGTGTGGCAGCAGAAGAAAATGTACGGCCGGGAGTTCTGGGGCGTTGTAAGAAGCACTTTCCTGATAGACCCGGAGGGCAAAGTCGTACATCTATGGCGCAAGGTGAAGGTCAAGGGGCATGTCGAGGTTGTAAAGAGCAGAGTATTGGAAGTACAGGAGAAGGTATAATAGTGTGTGATTCTTGTCCGACTTCAACATGGACAAAGAGAAATAAAGAAGAAAAGGGGGTTAGAATGCCAGGTAGCAAACTTTATGTAGGCAATCTTAATTATCCTGTTAACTATTAGCACATATGGATTACGATAAAAGATACTGGAATAAGGCAACCTCTTTCTACACCAAATTGGGAATTCCTTGGCAATGGCTCAAAGATGGATACATCCCGGTTATTGTCGAACTGAAAAAGGCGCTAGGTGATTTGCGGGGAAAGCAAATACTCGATTATGGATGTGGTGCAGGAAAAATAACCAGACCATTAAAGTTATTTTATGGTGCAGAAGTGCAGGGAATTGATCCCTCTGATAATATGATCCAAGAAGCCAGAAAGGCAGACCCGGATGGACGCTATGAGTTACTTACAGGAGATTTCCCCTGGCTAGATAACACCTTAGATGGGGCTATGTCCAATTGGGTATTTGTAGACATAGGGTCAGTTAAAGAAATGGATACGGCAGCAAGAGAACTCTACCGCGTGCTGAAGCTAGGGGGACCGTTTGTTATGCTGGTGAATAATGAAGAGTATATTGGAAAGAGAACCAGCACTTATCAAAATGGAAAACCAGGCAAAACGTACAATCCTGGTGATGAGATTATGGTGACCTATTTCATAAAAGGAAATGAGAGTATAGAATTCAAGGATTACTTCTGGCCTATTGAAACGTATTGTTCTGTAATGGAAAGGGCAGGGTTCCGAGCGGTAACATCTTATGTGCCCGAGCTGAATCCACGTTCAATTAAGGAGATTAAATTCTTACAACGCAATGATTTTTTCCCTGACGTAGATTACCAAGCACTTGTTGATGAAAAACCCACCGTCATTATAGTATGGGAAAAATAGTTAGAAGCACCGTAGATTTTCGTACCAATCGTCCCTGGATATGAACCCTTTTTGAACTCAGAACCATCGCATACGAGCCAAATGTCTGCTCTTATTTTTCATCCCGGATAATCACGTAAAGTATAATGTTCTCTGTCCAGAGAAAAGATTGCATCAGCAGCGATTTGAACAGCCTCTACACGAGAGCGCAAAGCGGCGATGAAAGTTATCCCTCTACTCTTTCAAGCCTCATCCGGAACTCTTTCCTGTGCCTTTTCTCTTCATCCAATATATGTTTCAGGACGCCGACCACTTCTGCATCATCTATC
>CAZOEM010000662.1:0-2003 GCA_964578735.1 uncultured Halobacteria archaeon
ACATAAAGAGAGATCAGCGATTGAACAGACTATTAAGGAACTAAAATCATATTTAGAGATTGAAAGAAGTTATAATACAAAAAAAGAGAGCAATTATGGTCATATTTTTATGCTCTGTTTGGTCTATAATTTTATCCAGTACCTGCGAATATATCTCGATGATATGAGCTTCAAATAGATTTTAGATGCTTTATCTTCTTATTTAGTGAGAGAGCACCCTCCAAAATCTTTACTTGAGCTTGAAACGGCATTTGAGAAGATGTATAGAAATGTTGGATCTAAAGTGCGCAATGAAATAAATGCTTGATCAACATGAGGCACTCCATCATCGAACCGTATAACTTCCTGATAAGATCAAACGAACTAATGTGTGAATGATGGAAGGTGTTTATTCTTGTTCACATTACCGCTTCCGCATATTCGCATCGGGTAATTTGCGCGGCGGTTGTCCAGGCAGAAAGGTGTGCCAGGGAAACAACTGCTTCAGTTCGCGGGAACCATTAGTAATGATGATTTGCACGCAATGAGCGACGCTATCGAAGCAGAGTGTGAGAGTGTGGACGTGAATGAGTGGTAAGTTCATTTTGTTTTTGTACCTTCTATTGTTCTTGGTGAGCTCTACTTTGGTGTCCGCAAGTCCGGACGGGTTAAACAAAATCCGAATTTCATAGCTATGTATCAATTGAACCAAAGGGTAAGTTAAGGAAAAGAGAAAGTCATATAAATAAACAGCACAAAAGTACATAGTTAGAATAAATGGAAAAAAATTTATTTTACGGGTACTCCAAATAAAAAGAATGACCGCAAAAGATAAGAGAATAGGAATGGTAAGAGTAAAGGTACTCTCCTTATCGGATTACGTTGAGGGTGCGCTGAAGAGGGCGGAATATTACCGTGATGAAAACGGTGTGGTGATAGGGAAGGTGCTGGGAGTGGCAGGCTTTTTTGCTCAGGGGGACTCTTTCGAGGATGCAAGGTTGAATTTGAAGGACGTTATCGAAGGGAATATCCTTCTTGCACTTCAACTCGGTCTTGAAATACCATCTTTGGAGGGGGTAGAGATAGAGGATGTCGAAATTAAAGCCCCTTAAGGTTGATGATGTTATTCGAAAGCTCAAGAAGCTCGGTTTTGTTGGTCCTATACCTGGAAGAAAACACATGAGAATGGTTCATCCGGAAACAAGAAAGATGATTCCAATTCCCATGCATAAAAGGAAAGATGTTAGTGTAGGATTAATTCGTGAAATAATCAACGAGATAGGTATTTCAAGAGAGGAATGGATAAAGTTGTAGGATTTAATTGAATAGGCGACAGTGCGAGTAGCGTTGTCTCTTTTAGCTTTTTGTAACGCTGCTATGGAAAACGAACTTGAAGCAGCGGCACGACCAGCAGCATCGGCTCTTGCTGCCTTAACAATCAGTAGCAAAGAAATCGTCAAAACTGCAATTCACAACTACGAATTGAACTTAAAAGAATCGGATCGTAACCTAAAATGCAAGAAGCTATATAAACATGAACTCGAAAAAAGAAAGTAAATATCCCAACATAAAAATGGCGGGTTATAACCAGCAATCTGGTCATCGCCATTGAACTAAATGAGAAGTCATGAAAAAGTTGTGTCTGCTAAAAAATCCACAGATTTCTTTTTTGCAGACAATGCACAATGAGAAGTGCAAAGTTAAAGTTCAACGGATGGTGTTTTTGGGCATTCAAAATTCAAAATTCAAAATTCAAAATTCAAAATTTAAAACTCAAAAGGGCTCATCAACATTTCCGTTTTAGATTTTGCAGTCTAAACTAAACTAAACTAAACTGAATTTCAATTTGCATCTTGCAATTAATCGCTCGAACTCCACAAGAATTTGTGCAATTATGAACTCCTCCTTGTTTTATCGCTTCGTCACACAGCAGCAGTCGTCAAGTAGGGCTCATAGTCCACCTCATATTGGAGTATTAGCTCCGAGGTTACTATGAGCCCCCTCACAGAACCGGACATGAAGTT
>CAZOEM010000663.1:0-2003 GCA_964578735.1 uncultured Halobacteria archaeon
GGTTATGTTCGCCTGAATTGTAATCGCCTCAGAGGGGCGATGACCGACAACATCCTCGAAGAATTCACTGATGCGCTCCAACGGGACGAATTGACCTTCAAGAGTTACACTGCACATAGCGCACTGCCCGACCTTGTGCACCTCTGTGTGGTCAGGGTTTTCCGATGGTTCCAAAGTATGACCTTTTTGCCCCTTCCGCCCGCCGCTTTTTTTGCTGCCTGTTTTTCTCGTGCCTTTAGTGCGGTGCTTTTTGAAACCATCGCTGGAAGGGGGTTTGCTACTGTTCTTGCTGTTTTTGTTCAAACGATCCTGTTGTGTCTGCAATTCCTGAATGAGCGCTCAAATAGTTGAACGATCGCCTCTTCTCCTTGCCGGTAGGCTGCACGAATTTCATCACGGGTAGGCATATTCATCGCATTGTCCTTCCATCAATCGAAACGTTTTATTTACAACCATTTGGATGGATAATATAAAGTCTCATCCGCAATGAATTCATAGTGGGTGAGTAGTTACCAAGCTTTTATATAAAAGTATAGATTCATCTCATTTTTTCTTAAGAATAAAAAGGAGAATATTCGAATTTTGTATTTCTTTATTTCTTAGATTTGCTAATTCATATTTATATCGTATCCATTTATCTCTATTGGTTCTCCTGAGAACCTCAGAGTATAACCTTTTTGGGGCAAAAATAGAGAGGATAACAATCCTAATCAGCCATTGAAATGCCGATAGGTTTATGTGTTCATCTTCCATCCGATGCACTAAATTTAATTTTAACAAAAGATGTAGAGCGAATTTATTCAACGAAAATATTCCGAATGCGACTGCTATTTTGAAATCAACCTTCTCAAATAACGATGTTAATTCTTCATAGTTCATCTCATTTATATGATCTTCAGTATAAGTGTCGATGTCATATACTCTTTTATTTGGAGTGGATAGGAACAACATCCCTCCTTCCACAAGTAGGGGGCTAATATTGCTAAAGAAATCCGCGGTCTTATCTGGAGGGATATGCTCAAATACTTCAAAGCATATGGCTGCATTGAACTTCCCATATCTCCTTTTTATTTTCTCTATATCCTCTGAATCCAGAATGTCTATTACATCAAAATTCAAGTTTTTCGAATTCCATGTTCTTTTACCAAATTCTATACCCTCTTTATTAATATCTAATCCAACAACTTCGGAACCAGGCAGATTTTTTGCCAAAAAAAATGTCCCATAACCTTTACCACATCCTATCTCTAAAATCTTCATACCATCTTTCAAGTGCTCTAGCGTTTTTTCATATAATCTCATATTAGTTAAGAGCCATTCTTTTTTATGATCTGGCTCTTCAGTTCTTGAGAGTATATTCCAAATTTCATCAAACTTTCGTATTCTTGATTTTTTCATAAATTAGCACCAATTTCTCTTCTTGTTTTTCCCAATTATACATCTCAATTGCAGCCTTTAATGCATTCTTTCCAAATTCTTCTCGTAGCTTTGGATCATCTCTTAATTTGATTATTGCAGTTTTGAGACTTTTCTCATCAAATTCTATGGCAAATCCCATTTTTAATTCTTCCACAAGGTTACCGCTATACGTTCCCTTTGTAGCTATAACTGGTCTTCCAGTGGCCATTGCTTCAAACAACTTATTTGGTGGACCAATCTGATTATTCATATTGCTAGGATTGAGCATACAAAGAATCACATCCCCTTTAACAGTTTCTGGAATAACTCTTTCCATCGGTATTATTCCAAGGAATTCTATGTTGCCAAAGGGCGCAATTTTCGCTTTTTGTTTCAGTACCTCTTCAAGGATGCCGAATCCCGCGATTCTAAATCGCATCCCATCCAACCCTTGACAAATTTCTACGGATTCGTGTAAAAATCGCCCTTCGCTCAAACCGCCGATATAAACAAGCGTAAAAATTTCATTATCGGGCTGCAAATACTCTTTTTTATCTATTTCTTTACAATTACGGATGATACTAACTTAATTGCATCCCATATTT
>CAZOEM010000664.1:0-2003 GCA_964578735.1 uncultured Halobacteria archaeon
CAGGAAAAGACTATATAGGAAACGTGGAAATTTTTTTCCATTTCGATCCTCTTTTAGCTTTGACGACCCTCATCGCCTCTAGAGTATTATTCGCATCTTTTATATTTGCCGCGGTGACCATCATCGCGACTTTTGTATTCGGCCGCTTTGCATGCGGATGGGTATGCCCGTTGGGCTCCATCCATCAATTTTTTTCTTTTCTTTTTAAAAAAAGCAAACTTCTAAGGCCCAAGGGAATCAAAAAAAACAGCCTTCTAACGCTAAAATATTACATCTTGATCATCATACTGATAGGGGCTGTTTTCTCTTTAAACCTCGTCGGAATCATGGACCCTCTTTCTCTTCTTTACCGTTCTTTTGCAGTCAGTGTCTTTCCTGTATTGAATCATACCTTTTTAAATATTCTCAACCTTTTGTATCAAGCTGAGCTCTATTCCGTTGCAGATCCTCTAGCCCAATTTTTGACAACACTTGATATAAATCCCCTGTTCACTCAAGCCTTTTTCATAGGCCTTTTGTTTTTAGTGCCTGTGATTTTAAATGTTTATCGTGAAAGATACTGGTGCAGATATTTGTGCCCTTTGGGCGCTTTATTGGGTTTGTTTTCAAGACAAAATATTATAAAACTTAAAATCGATCCTAAAAAATGTATTGACTGCAATCTCTGCAGTCTTCACTGCCCAACTCAGGCTACCCCGTTTCCCATTGGTGGATGGAAAAGTTCTGAATGCATCTACTGCTTCACATGCAGTGCGATATGCCCCACCAATGCTATTCAATTTCCTATCAAAAGCACATTCGAAAAAATTGAAAAAGTCAATCTTTCCCGAAGAAAACTTATTTTCACCTCTTTATTAGGAGCCATCGCAGCTCCTTTTTTCCGGCTGTCTCCTGAGTCAAAGAGAGCTTCTGAAAAACTGATCCGTCCCCCAGGCGCCCTCCCTGAAAAGCAGTTTCTGCAAAAATGTGTAAAATGTGGAGAATGCATGAAAGTCTGTCCAACCAATGCTATTCAACCCGCACTCAAAGAAGCAGGACCTGAAGGTATATGGACACCCATGCTCGTTCCTAAAATCGGATACTGCGAATACTACTGCTCTCTATGTACCCAGGTCTGCCCCACAGGAGCCCTTAGGGAGCTGACCATCCCAGAGAAAACCCAGGTCAAAATAGGAACCGCCTGGATTGACAGAAACCGATGTATTCCATGGAAATTTGGAGACCCCTGCATTGTGTGTGAAGAACACTGCCCTGTTTCTCCAAAAGCCATTAAACTGATAAAAATAGAGGTGAAAACTCCTGAGGGAGAGATAAAAACCCCAATGGCCCCAGTGATCGATATTGAAACCTGTATTGGATGCGGTATCTGTGAAAACAAATGCCCTGTGGTGGATAAACCGGCCATTTATGTCACGAGCGTTGGGGAATCCCGGTCCGAAGAAAACCAGCTCAAACTTGACCTGCTTTCCGGAAGTGGAGGAATTTAGTGACGAAAGGGCAGATGGAATAGGATCATGACAAAATTTGTTTTAAGCATCATGGTCACGTGGGCCGCTGCCTATATCATTAAGATCTTATTCATCCTGATCAAAGAGGGAAATCTCAATAAAAAAATGTTAGCGAGGAATGGAGGAATGCCTTCAGGTCATACCGCTTTATCAGGATCCTTAACCATGGCTCTGTTTCTGGAAACCGGGTTTTCCCCTTATTCTCTGATTGGTTTGGTGATAACCATTCTGGTGATATATGATGCGATTAGTATCCGGACCATCATTGAAGCTCAGTCCAAAGTCATAAACAAACTGACTGAAAACAGAAAAGATATCCCCAGATTAGAAGAAAATGTCGGCCATACAGCCTTGGAAGTGGTGATAAGCCTGGCACTGAGTTTTATCATACCCTTACTGGTGTACAGCATCCTATAATAAATATGACTCGTTATCCATCTCATTTATTGAGCTTATACTTTCCTATACTTCATATATTTAAGATATATAAAAACA